>JAKSBM010000277.1 GCA_022361135.1 Desulfobacterales bacterium
CGTCCACGATGCTGCCCGCATCCCCCCACAGGGAGAAGTCGGCAAAGTAGTTGATGTACCGGCCCAGGGCTTCGGTGATGGTGACAAAGATGTAGTTGGTGGGGCCGGCCACAAAGAGGAAAATACAGAGGGCGGCGGTGATGTAAATATTTACCAGACTCAGGATCCGGATGCCCTTGTTCACCCCGGAGACCGAGGAGAGGATGAAGGCCAGCACCAGGAAGAGCATGATGCCCACCTGGGGTCCCAGGCCGATGTCGATGCCGGTGAGGTCCTTGATCCCGCAGGAGATCACCGTGAGACCCAGGCCCATGGCCGCGGCAGTGCCCCCAAAGGCGCCCAGGGCACCGGCAATGTCCGTGAGGAATCCCCAGATGCTGGTGTAGGAGCGTTCCCCCAGGATGCCGTAAAGGCCCCCGGCCAGGTTCATGGGCTTGCCCTGGCGGTAGGCGGGCAGGGCCACGGCCAGGCCGCCGATGCCAAAGAGGGCGAATCCGTGGAATCCCCAGTCCATGAAGACGCTTTGGAGGGCCACGGGTACGCCGGCGGCCTTGCCCGTGAGGCCCATGTCGGCGATGCGGGAGGATTCAAAGAGATGGTAGATGATTTCCGCCGAATACCAGAGCCACATGACCAGGCCGAAGGAGGAGGCAAACATCATGGAGATCCATGCCAGGGTGGTGAATTCGGGCTTGTCTTCCGGGGTACCCAGTTTCACTTCCCCGTAGGAACTGAACATGAGCCAGAAACAGAAGATAATGGCGGCAAAGGTCCCCAGCTGGAAGGCCCAGCCAAAGTCAAAGATCAGCCATTTGGTCAGGCCGGAAAAACAGGCCGTGAAGGCTGCCTGGTCCACCAGAAGTACGCCGATGATGATGGACAGGATAATCAGGAACGGATAGAACACTTTGCCTTCGTGCTCTCCAAATACTGCGGTCAAAACTTGCTTCATCAATTTTCTCCTCAGGTAGCTGTTACAACGGGTCTCAACAGGGGCTGGGCGGTCCGCACCCGGGGCCTCAGCCGTGCTGGTGCTCTGGACAGGGGCGGGGCCATGGGGGCGCCGTCCCATAAAAAAAGCGCCTTCCCGCAACGGGGAAAAACGCTGGAATGCATGGGGTAGGGGGGGAAGCGTTGAACATCTGCATGGACTCCGGAATTAAAAATCCCATCCCAGGAGCCGGTAATCCGGGTCCATGTTCATGGATTCCGGCTCTCTGGAAAGGGAGAGGAAAAGGTGGGGGCACATGGCGGCCGGTGCCGGGTTGAAATGGGGTTCCGCCGGTTCTGCCTGGACCGGGCCCTGGGCCCGTCCGCCGAAGTCTCTATGTTTGATTTCAAATGCCATATCATTATGTGTGACGCTTAATCATTATGTGTGACGTATAGGGGGAAATTGTAGACAATGTCAACGGAAAATCAAAAAAAGAAGGCGGGCGGCGCCATCTTAAATGAAGGGTTTTTCAGTTAACAGTTTTGAATTTTAAGTGAATTGTTGTTCGGCGGATAGTGTAGAAAAAAATGGGGGCAAGAGGGGTGAAATGTGGATTGTAGACAATTCGTGTGGATGGCCCAGCCCTTGTCATTTCCCATGGGCTGGGCTATGTTGGCCCAACCCATTTAACCCGAGCAAATTTTAAGGATGGTGCATTGTCGGAACAGGATGACAAAGCCACATTGATGAAGACGGTGGAGGGGCGGATCCGGGAGGAGATCATCACCGGCGGCCTCAAGCCCGGAACCCACCTCAAGGAGACCCAGCTGGCAAGGCAGTTGGAAGTGAGCCGTTTTCCCGTTCGGGAGGCCCTGGCCCTCCTGGCCAAGGACGGCCTAGTGGAGACCATTCCCTACAAAGGCACCTTTGTGAAGCAGCTCACCCAGAAGGACATCCGGGAAGTCTTCACGGTGCGGGGCTCCCTGGAAGAGTTGGCCCTGCGGTCCATGATTCCCCGGGCCACGCCGGAAATGGTGGATGAACTCAAGGCCTGTGTGGGCCGCATGGAAGGGGCGGAAGCCCAGGGGGATTGGCGGACCTCGGCCCGGGAGGACATTGATTTCCACCGGTTGTTGTGCCGGTATTCTGCCAATGATCGCCTATTGAGTGTCTGGGAGGGGTTGGCCCCCTATAGTGAAACCTTCTTTTGCATGGGAAAGACCGGTTACGGCATTGACACCGAATACGTTCGCACCCACTGGGATCTGGTCCGGGCCATTGAATTGGGGGATGTGGAGCGGGCCGTGGCCCATATCCGGCTCCACATCATGGACGGCATTGATTATCTGTTGGCCCACAGCTGTTACCATTTCCCTGTGGAATAGCTGCCGGCTGATTTTTCCCTTTTTTATATCAAATCAGGCATGGGATTCCGCCAGGGCCTTGGCCTGGATCACATATTTCCTCAGGATTTCCCCGTCCACCCGGATTCGTTCCAGGTTCAGATTAAAATGGCCGCAGAATTCATGGCTTTTTTCCATCATCTGATCTTCATTGCCCACGCCCGTGTCCACCAGCAACACCCGCTTGTAATGGGCGAACATCATCTTGGCAAATTCCAGGGGATCCTTTCCCTTTTCCCTGACCCGGTCCAGCTTTAATTCCTTGATCACCATTTCCACGCCCACTTCGGCCCAGCCCGGGGTCATGAACCAGGTCCCGGCTTCCTTGTCCAATTCCTTGGCGTAATTGTCCGGCCCCAGCATCATGCAGATGCAATCGTCGATTTTGGGGTGGATCAGCCGTGTCTCCACTTCGTCCTGGATGTTTTCCAGGGATTGGCAGGTGCCGTATCCCAGGAGGATGGCGTCCACGTCCTTCCCCATTTCATTGATCTCCTGGATCAGGGTGGTCCGCATTTTTTCCGGCACATTGTGCAGGGCCGAATCCATGAATTTGATCTGGTCCGGTTCCCAGTCCAGTTCCACCAGCAGATGCTCCAGTTCCAGCCGTATAATCTCACATGCAATCACACCCACGCGCATGGTGTTTCTCTCCTTGCTTTTCAGCCCCCTTGGGCTGCATTGAAAAAAGAAAGCCAGTTTACATGAAACTGCCTCTGCTTTCAATTGATGGCGGTTTTGGGGTTTTTCTTTTTGTCGGGGGAAGGTTTGTTTTTAATGAAGTAAAGTGTGTGCCAAGGACCCGGCCCGGGGCGGGGTGCCCTTTCTTGTCCCAACAAGAACGGAAACAGGGTCTAAATGGCGTTCCGGCCCCTCTCCGAAACTGCGGTGCAGTGGCTCCTCAAACAGTCGGAGATTGACTCTCCACGCCATCAAGACCCTGTAATCCGCCCTTGCGACGGCCTGCGCAAGGCCACCCCGCCCCGGGCCTAACCACCGTTCAGATGGAATCGCTGTAATACCTTCAAGGGGGGGCATTGGGTAGTAAAATGTTTTTTGTTGCTATTTAGGGCAGGTAGGCGTTTAATCTTATTTATACTTCTCTTTAAAGAAGTATAACAGGGCATTAAATCGATTGTTGTATTTTTTATGGTGAGAGAGCTTTATCTTAAACAGGATGGATCCTTTTCTCCAATTCAAGGAATTAAGTACTGTGTCCCCGGAATCCCATGATCGGTACTGATATTGATGCCGATGTGATCGAAAGCGATTCTAAAAACGAACAATAGAATGCCCCAATTAAACGAATTTGATAAACGAATTTGAACCAAAATATAGGAAAAAAAGATGGAATTAAAAGGGCTCATCATTGAGAAGATAGAGAATATTAAGATTGATAAGATACCTCTCACGGTTCGTTATGCGAGATCAAAAGAAGGGGATGAACATTGCCTTTTTGTATCAAATGATCTTAGTAGAAAATCTATAAAAATCCAAATCGA
>JAKSBM010000467.1 GCA_022361135.1 Desulfobacterales bacterium
CCCCTGATCATGTCCGAAGAACTCTTCCAGAGTCAGTCCAAGGAAATGCAGGCCCTGATCATCAAGGCGGGCAAGGAAGCCACCCTCCATTCGGCTGAATTCCTCAAGGCCTCCGAGGCACGCATCCAGAAAGAACTCCAGGAAAAGGGCATGGTCATCGTTGAACCGGCCAATGGAGAAAAGGACTGGATCGAAAAGGCCACCGCAGCCGTATGGCCCAAGTACTATGATTCCATCGGCGGCAAGGACAAGCTGGACAAAATCCTGAAGTCCCTGGGCCGCTAAACCGAATCCCTTCCGGACCCATCCGGGAGGGTTCAGCCAAACAAGATATCCACAGGGTTCCGGGGCGTGTCCCCGGAACCCCATTTGGTGGGAACGGCCGGTGCCGCCCCCACCTTACGTTCAACACGCGGAGAGAACCATGGACAAAAAACCTTCCCTGTTCATCAAAATTCTCGACAATTTTGAAAGCTATGCCTGCCAGTTTCTTTTGGCCTTCTTTGTCATCCTCCTCTTCCTCCAGATCCTGTTGCGGGAATTTTTCCACTACTCCATCTCCTGGGGAGAGGAACTGGCCACCTACCTCTTTGTCTGGTTTGTATTTCTGGGGGCCAGCTACGCCTGCCGCCTGGGGGCCCACAACCGGGTGACCTTCCAGTTCAAGCTCCTCCCCCCCTGGGTGGGAAGGGTGATGGAGGGCCTGGCCGACCTCATCTGGGTGGTCTTTAACTGCTATTTCATCCACCTGAGCTATAAATTCGTCTTTGTGAAGATGAACCTCTTCTGGAAATCCCAGACCATGGGGATTCCCATGAAGTATTTTTACATGATCCTCCCCTTTGCCTTTACCCTCATGGTGATCCGGGTGATCCAGATCAACTGGCTCAAATGGATCCGGGGGGTGGACATTGCCGATCCCGACGCCGTGGACATTGACAATCCCCCTGACCTCAACGACCCTGAACCCAACGATTAGGAGACGCCCATGGAAACCTCCATCGTATTCATATTGTTCGGCACCTTCATCGGGCTCCTCCTTCTGGGAACGCCCATTTCCATCTCCCTGGGGGTATCGGCGGTCACCGCCTTCCTCACCCTGGGGGACAACCCCATCAAACTGGTGCAGATTGCCTTTACTTCGGTGGGTTCCTTCCCCCTCATGGCATTGCCGGCCTTTATCCTGGCCGGTGCCCTCATGGAAGCCGCCGGGGTCTCCAAACGACTGGTGAGCCTGGCCGAGTCCTTTGCCGGTCCCATGACCGGGGGGATTTCCTGCGCCACGGTCATTGCCTGCATGTTCTTTGGGGCCATTTCCGGCTCCGGCCCGGCCACCACCGCGGCCGTGGGTATGCTCATGATTCCGGCCATGGCCAATCGGGGTTATGACAAGGGCTATGCCTC
>JAKSBM010000568.1 GCA_022361135.1 Desulfobacterales bacterium
CCCGTCTCCATCAACCAGCTGAAACGCTTTGTTGCGGACTACGAATACAACTCCGGTTCCCGGATTCCCATCACCTGCGCCCCGGATACGGGTAAGAAGGTTGCCGTCATCGGCGGCGGTCCCGCCGGCATGACCTGCGCATACTTCCTGCGCCGTGTGGGCCACGATGTCACCGTATTTGAAGCCATGCCCAAGCTGGGTGGTATGCTCCGCTACGGTATCCCGGAATACCGTCTGCCCAAGAAGGTTCTGGATTGGGAAATCCAGGGCATGCTCGACCTGGGCATCCAGGATTATTGCGGCACCAAATTCGGTACCGACTTTACCCTGGGCGCCCTGAAAGCCTCTGGATACGAAGCCGTATTCATCGGCATGGGTGCATGGCAGGATTACAACCTGGGAATCGACGGGGAAGATCTGGACGGTGCCTTCACCGGCATCAACTTCCTCCAGAGAATCTCCCGGGGTGAAGACATCCGTCTCGGCCGTACCGCTGCCATCGTCGGCGGTGGCAACACGGCTGTTGACTGCGCCAGAACACTGCTGAGAAAGGGCCTGGACAAGGTATACATGGTATACCGTCGTACCCGCAAAGAAATGCCAGCCAACGAAGTTGAAATCGTGGCTTCCGAGGAAGAAGGCATTGAATTTGTATTCCTGGCCGCCCCCACCAAGGTCGTTGGTGATGAAAACGGCATGGTCAAGGGACTGGAATACCTGAAAATGGAACTGGGCGAACCCGATGCCTCCGGCCGTCGCCGCCCCGAACCCGTTGAAGGATCCGAAACCGTTCTGGATGTTGAAATGGTCATTTCCGCCATTGGTCAGCGTCCCGAAGACGATTACAAGGATTCCGATCCCAACCCGAGAATGAAGGAACTGGAACTCACCCGCTGGAACACCATTGATAATGATCCGGCCCTGCTCCAGTCTTCCGTTCCCTATATCTTCACCGCAGGTGACCAGGCCACCGGCCCGGCCCTGGTGGTAGATGCCATTGGTTCCGGTCGCCGCGCCGCCCGGTCCATCGACCTCTACCTTAAGGGTGAAGACGTGACCGCCGTGGAAGAATCCCTCCAGGGCAAACACATCAAGGGCTCCATCTTTGAAAAGGTGGACGGCATCCAGCAGAGCCCCCGGGCCAAGATGCCGGAAATCCCCGTGAAGGACCGTCTGGACTCCATGATCGAAGTGGACCTGGTCCTGCCCGAAGACGAAGCACACCGGGAAGCCAACCGCTGCCTGAACTGCTGCCGTATCTGTTACAACCCGGATACGGATTTCCCCGTCGTATAGGGAAATTAAGACATAAGGTTTTGGGCGCCTCACCGGGGCGCCCGGACCAGAACATACTTCAAAAGGGTACCCCAAACGTGGTACCCTTTTGATTTATGGAGCCGCACCCTTTTGTTACAACCCAAGGAGAGCCCCAGACCATGGAAAAAAAATCCCCCCAGCCAAAGACCGCCCCCAGAAGCAAATGGAAATCCGCCCTCATCTTCTTACTCACGAGTCTGGGACTGGTGCTGGCACTCTCCTTCCTCGGGGCCCGTCAATTCCTCACCACACCGGTGCAGCCCCAACGGACCACCACCCGCTTTGTCATTCCATCGGGGGAAAACCTCACCGGCATTGCCCTTCAATTGAAGGAACAGGAGTTGATCTCCAACGCATTTTTCTTTGGACTCTATGCCCGTTACCAGGGAGCAGCCGCATCCCTCCAGGCCGGGGAATACCTCTTTGACGCCCCCCACACCCCCGTGGAAATCCTTTCCATCCTGAAAAAGGGCAAGGTCAAACTCTATCGCATCACCCTGCCCGAAGGCTTGAACATGAAGGAAACCGCCGCCGTGGTGGATCGGTCGGGCTTCTGCGACAAGACCGACTTCCTCCGCCTGTGCACGGATGCGGATTTCATCCGGGAATTGGGCATCGCCTCCCATTCCCTGGAGGGCTACCTCTATCCGGACACCTATTTTTTCCCCATCACGGCGGACTGCCGACAGATCATTTCAAAAATGGTGGAATCCCTGGATCGGGTGTACGGGAATGAATGGAAAAAACGGGGAACGGAGCTGGGGTTTAACCGACAAGAAGTCCTGACCCTGGCCTCCATCATTGAAAAGGAAACCGGCAAGGCCTTTGAAAGACCCTTGATCTCATCGGTATTTCACAACCGGATCCACAAGGGCATGAAACTCCAGAGCGACCCCACGGTGATCTATGGGGATCCCAACTTCAAGGGACGGATCCGCACCCGCCACCTGCGGCGCAAAACCCCCTACAATACCTACGTCATCAAAGGGCTTCCCCTGGGACCCATTGCCAACCCCGGAGCCGCCGCCATTGAAGCCGCCCTTTACCCGGACAAAAGCGACTTCCTTTTCTTTGTTTCCAAAAACGACCGGACGCACAAATTCTCAAAAACCCTGAAGGAACACAACCGGGCCGTACGCAAATACCAGCTTAATCGTTAAATCGTTTCAGGTAGACGATGACGGCCCCGGAACGGGCCTTTTTCTTCCGGTCCCATTCAAAGGCCAGGACCAGATGTTCTTTTTTCATCTGGGCCAAAAGATCTTCCAAAACATCGGGGAGTACCGGCCCCTCCTGGGAATGGAGCCCCTTGCCCACGATGATGCGCAGGGTGAAATATCCCTGGGCGTGGCAGGTGGAGATAAAGGACCGGGCCTTCATCTCAGCCCCCAGGGCCTGGTAGCCGTGGAGATCCAGCTCGATCTCCGGATTGGGGTACCGGCGCAGACGTTTGGTCAAGGGGACGGGCTTGGGTTTGGGGGCCCGGCGTTGGCGGGATTGTTTAAAGGAGGCATCCAAGAGGGCCTGGAAATCTTCTTCCGTTTCACCCTGGGGTTCCGCCTCCGGTTCTTCCCGTTGAAATTCCCTGGGGATATCGTCGATGACGGGAACACCGTGCCGGTTTAAAATCGGACCTTTTTTATTCCCTTCATCCTCCTCCTGGGATTCGGGAAAACTCTCTTTGGAAAAGGCATCCATAAAGGACTGATCCGATTCCAAAACCGGAGGGATATTTTTTCGCTTTTTTCTGCTCATTTTATCTGGGCTTTCCATCTGATTTTGCAAATGATAATCCTATCGCATCATCCCTTATTTTTCAAGTCGCGACGGGGTCTAGTGTTTGACTTTACCTACCCATCCTGTTATTGTCGGTTTCATGAATATTGGGGCCATTGTAGAATATATTGATCAGCAGAAAGTAATATCCGCGGTCATCCTGAGCGAGAAAAAAGGCAAACTCAGATTACTCAACGAAAACAGTCGTGAGGTTAATTTATCGGAAAAACGCCTTTCGCATGTGGGTGAGGAATGCCTGGACATGTCCCTGTCCAGAACAGCCCTGATTCAACGGCTCAAAGAAGCGGCCAAAACCCGCAGGGAACTGGCCGAGAAGGTGGACATCAAGGAACTTTGGGAAATCCTCCACGAAGAATCCGATGAAATAAACCTGCCCACCATGACCCTCTTCTGTTTTGATCCGCCCCTGACAGCCCACCACGAAGCCGCCGTTGTCCGCGCTTTTTTCAATGATCGGATCTACTTTAAATACACCAATGAAATCTTTTTGCCCTATACCCCCCGGCAGGTGGAAGGGAAAAAGCGTCAGATCCGCGAAACCGAGCGACGGGAACGATTGATCCAGAATGGTGCCGCATGGCTGACGGCCATGCAAAAGGGCGGAGACACCCAGCCCGACCCGGCCGTGGTGGAAGTCCTGAAAGGGTACTATCTCTTTGGCAGCGATGCCCCCCAGGCCTCGGCCGCCCGGAAGATCCTTCGGAAATCCGGCATGAACACCCCGGATCCCCTCTTCCATTACTTTGTGAAAATGGGCATCTGGAATGAGCACGAAAACATCGACCTGCTCTCCATGCAGATCCCCACGACCTTCAGCCCCAATGCCCAGGCCGAAGCCAAAAAGCTTTGCACCACCCATGCCCACACCCATCTTCTGTCCGGCCGCAAGGACCTCACCCGGGTCCCTCTGATCACCATCGACGGCCAGTCCACCCTGGACTACGACGATGCCATC
>JAKSBM010000020.1 GCA_022361135.1 Desulfobacterales bacterium
ATGTTGTAATCCATGGCCTGGGCCACGGCTACCCGTCCTTTGAGGGTGAATCCCTCTCCTTCAAATTCAGGGACCTCCATCTGGGCCTTCATGTTGTTTAAATCGTTGGTAATGGCGCCCAGCTGTTCCCGGGGGGCCTTGATGTCAAAATCATAATAGGGTTCAAGAAGCCTGGTCCCGGCATTTTTCAAGGCATTCATGATGCCCATGGGGGTGGCCAGTAAAAAATCCCCTGGGTTTGAATGCATGGTGTGCTCTTCTCCCTCAAGCAGGGTGATTTTCAGGTCGGTGACGGGCCATCCCTTCATGCCTTGGTGCAGGGCCCAGGGAACGGCCCTGGCTACTTCGTTCTGATATTTTTGACTGATATCGTCCACCCCCACCAAAGATTCAAAGACCACACCGGAGTTTAGGGCTCCGGGTTCGACCTGGAAGGTCATCACAGCCCAGCAGGGTTTTGGCATGGTGTATCGCACCTGGGCCTGGGCGGTTTCCACAACGGTTTCCTGGTAGATTACCTGGGGCGGTTTGATGTTCACCGGAAGATTAAATCTTTCCTTGAGCATGTGGGTCAATATTTCCATTTGCATGGGGCCGATGATCTTCAGCCGGAATTCCCGTTCTTCCTTGTCCCAGGAGAATTCAAGGACAGGGTCTTCCATGTCCAGGATTTGTAATGCCTTGGCCAACTCCTGGTAGTCCTTGTCATCACAGGCCTCCACCACGACCTGGAGGACGCTTTGGGCGATGGGGTCCCGTTGGGGGATTTCCGCGGTCCGGCCCAGGGTGTCACCGGCGATGATGCCATGGGAAACGGCGATGATCCCAATATCATTGCAGGGCAAAGCAGATATCACTTCCAGTTTACCGGTCCGGTTCTGCAACAATTGATTGACCTTTACTTCCGTGTCCAGGCGTCGGCAGTAAAGGCTGGTTTTGGATTCCACCACCCCGGAATAGACCCGGACATGGGCCAGTCTGCCGAATTTGGCATGGTGTTCCACCTTAAAAACCTGGGCACTGGGGCCGGACTCCACCTGGGCCTGGGGCGCATCCGTGTTTGCGGATGATGGATTCTGACCGGGGATTTGGATCAAGGTATCTGCCAACTCCGCAATGCCCATTCCCTGCTTGGCAATGCCGAAGTGTAAGGGCACAAGGGCCTGGGAGCGTATTTGGTTTGCTATTTTGTTATCCAGACCGGAGAGGCTTGAAAGGTTTTCCTCAAGATAACTTTCCAGAACCTCTTCGTCCAGGTCGGCCAGGTTGGCAAGGCTTTGGTCCACTAAATCCTGGGAAAAATCGCAATTGGACCAGGGAATGAGATCGCCGTTTTCTGCCTGGAGATTCAGGCAGAATCCTTTGATTTTCAGCTCTTTCTGGAGATCGGAAAAGACGGTCTCTGCGCAAGCACCGGCCCGGTCCATCTTATTGATGAAGATAACCACCGGCAGTCCCAGATCCTTGATGCTCTCCCAGATGTTCAGGGTGTGGGCCTGGACGCCTTCCACGGCGGAGACCAGGAGGATCACCCCATCCAATACGGACACGGCCCGGTCCAC
>JAKSBM010000550.1 GCA_022361135.1 Desulfobacterales bacterium
CTGTCCCCACGAAGCCCGTTCCCACCAGGAATCCGGCATTGAAGTGGATCCCATCAAGTGTAAATCCTGCGGGATCTGCGTGGAAGTCTGTCCGGCCGGTGCTGCGGTCATCGTGAACAACTTCGGTACCTCCAAGCCCGAGCTCAATGCCGGGGTCAGCCAGTTTCTGGCCACCCATGAAAATGCCAAGGCCGTTGTCTTTGCCTGCAACTGGTCCTATTACCCGGACCTGCAGAACTCCCGGCTGCCCCAGTCGGAAACCGAGGACAAGGAATACAAAATTTTTGTAAACATGTGTGCCGGCCGTCTCCAGGCCCAGTCCCTGATGGAACCCTTCCTGAACAAGGCATGGGGCGTCCTGGTGGCCTGCTGCCCCGAAGGGGATTGCGGACACGACGGCAACAGCCGGGCCAAAAAGATGATTGAAGGGTTGAAATCCACCCTGGAGGTCATCGACATTGATCCGGAACGCATCCATGTGGTTGAAATTCCCGCCGGCGACAAAACCCTGTTCCAGGCGGAAATTGACACCTTCATCGAAAAAATCACCCAGATGGGTCCCATTCGCTAAGCGCTGAGCTGGAAAGGATTGAACATGAAAATTCAAGTACCCTACGACAAAAGCGGATCCATGTCCGCCGACATCTCCGATGATATTTCCGTCAATTTCCTGGAAGCCAACGATGTGGAAATCACGGACGAGGCAACCATTCTGAAGGAAGCCATTGCCAATCCCATCAACTCCAAGGGATTTGCCGAATTTTTAAGTGATGCCAAAAAAGTATTGGTCATTGTCAATGACGCCACCCGCCCCACCCCCACCAAAAAGGTGCTGGACTTCATATTTGACGAGCTTGAAAAGACCAACTTCAACTTCATCATTGCCACAGGCGCCCACAGGGGGCCCAGCGAAGAAGAGTACATCCAGATCTTCGGTGACTATTATCCGGCGGTGAAGGAACGGATCATCGTCCACGATGCCCGTGAAAAAGAAGACATGGTATTCCTGGGTAATTCCACCAACGGCACCCCCATGTGGGTGAACAAGGCC
>JAKSBM010000959.1 GCA_022361135.1 Desulfobacterales bacterium
AGGAGGTGCTTGTTCTGGGGGCAGGGGGGGCAGCCAAGGCCGTTGCCCACGGCATACAGGACAGGGGAGGGCGGGTGACCATTGCCAACCGCTCTTCCAAGGCGGGGGAAGAATTGGCCCGTGCCTGCGGGGGACGATATTTTCCCATGGATGATGCACAATCCCTGCGACCGGAAATGATTATCAACACCACCCCCGTTGGCATGGACAAAACCCCGGGACTTTCCTGCCCGCCGGACTGCATGGAGCATCGTCCCGTGGTCATGGATGTGGTCTATACCCCCAGGCGGACACAATTAATAGAACTGGCCAGTGAAAAGGGCTGTCCCACCGTGGATGGTCTGGCCATGTTCGTCAGCCAGGCCGCTGCTCAATTTGAACACTGGACCGGGATTAAACCGGAAAATGAAAAAATGAAATCCTGGGCATTGGAAGGGATCCAATACCAGAAAGAGAAGAATAAAGGAGCGTAGAAATGAAATCCCTCCATCCCCGGAAAATCAAAGATCAAGTGGTCCAAATTCCCGGATCCAAAAGTATTTCCCATCGCATGCTCATCTGTGCGGCATTGGGTTCGGAAACCTCCAGAATTGAAAATGTTCTCAATAGTGAAGATCTTCAATTGACGGCGGCGGGCTTAAGGGCCATGGGTGCTGAGATTTCCCATGAAAACCCCCAGGCCACCCGGGTTCGGGTCAAGGGCTTCAACGGTGCACCCACCCCATGGGAGGAACCCATCTTTTTGGGCAATTCAGGTACATCCATGCGATTGCTTTCCGGCATTGCCGCATTGGGCCATGCCCCATATACCTTGACCGGAACCCCTCGCATGTGCGAACGGCCCATGAAAGAAATGGTGGATGCCTTGATTCCCCTTGGCATCCAGGCCAGGGCGGAGAACGGCACCCCACCGGTGACCATCACCGGCGGCAATCGCAGGGGTGGTGCCACGCGATTGGACTGCAGCCAGAGCAGCCAATTCCTTTCCGGCCTGCTCATGGCCGGCGCTTTGCTGGAGGAGGGGGTGGACATTGAATTAACCGGTCCTCCGGTCTCGGCCCCCTACATTGATTTGACCCTGGATGTCATGGAAAAATTCGGTGTGGAAGGTCGACGGATTTCGGATACCCGCTACCAGGTCCCCGGAAACCAAAGCTATGGAGGGGGAGACTTCCAGGTGGAGCCGGACATGTCCAATGCCGGTTATTTCTGGGCCGCGGCTGCCGTATCCGGAACACGGATGGGCGTGGCCCACGCGGGGAATAATTCCCTCCAGGGGGATTTTAAACAGGTTTATATCCTGGAAAAAATGGGATGCGGGCTTGAAGTCAATTCACAGGGCACCTTTATTACCGGTAAACCCCTGCATGGCATTGAGGTGGATATGTCGGATACCCCGGATGCAGTGCCGGCCATTGCCGTGGTGGCAGCCTTTGCCCGGGGTAAAACGCGGATGACCCACATTGCCCATTTGCGGGCCAAGGAGTGCGACCGGATTTCCGTCATGGCACAGGGGCTTCGCAGCATGGGGATCGAAGTGGCCGAAGGGGATGATTTCCTGGAGGTTACCGGCGGCAATCCAAAGGGGGCAATGATCCATACCTTTGACGATCACCGCATTGCCATGGCCTTTGCCGTGGCCGGATTAAGGGTTCCGGGCATGGAAATTGAGAACCCCGACTGTGTGGGGAAATCCTTCCCCACATTCTGGGATGTCTATGACGGGTTGGGGGAAATTTAGATATGAATCCGGTTTTTGTGGGCTATCGCTGCTGCGGCAAAACCACTCTGGCAATGGCATTGGCCAAGGAACTCGGGATGGACTGGTTTGACACCGATGCCGGTGTGGAAAATGTCCTGGGCACCTCCATCCAGGAATGGGTGGCTGCACACGGTTGGGACGCCTTTAGAAGGACGGAATCCCAGGTTCTGGCAGAGGCTTTGGCCATGCCTGGAACGGTGGTGGCCACCGGGGGCGGCATTGTCATGGATGGGGGGAATCGAAATCAGATTCTCCAAAACGGGATCGGGATTTGGCTCCAGGCCGATCTTGCCACCATCCTTTCCCGGTTGAATCCGGCCGAGGATGCCCAGCGTCCCCGGTTGACCCGGGAGCAATCCCTGGAAGAGGAAACCCGGCAAATGCTGGAATTACGTAATCCCTTGTATGAATCGGTTGCCAAGATTTCCCTGGACACCGGAGGGATCACCGTTGAAAATGCAGTGGAATATATCAAGGGGAGGTTGGATCATGGCAGGTTCTAGTTTTGGTAAGGCATTTCAAATTTCAACCTTTGGGGAATCCCACGGTCCGGCACTGGGAGTGGTGATCCAGGGATGTCCCCCCAATATTGAATTGGATGAGGCCTGGATTCAAAGCGCCCTGGACCGTCGCAAGCCGGGATCCGGCATTGCCTCCACCACACGGAAGGAGCCCGATGCCCCGCGGATATTATCTGGGGTTTTTGAGGGGAGGACCACCGGGACGCCAATTGCCATTCTCATTGAAAATAAGGATGCCCGTTCAAAATCCTATTCAGACATCGCCCACGTCTTCCGCCCGGGCCATGGTGATTTTTCCTATGCCCGGAAATACGGGATTCGGGATTACCGGGGCGGGGGCAGGGCATCCGCCCGTGAAACCGCTGCCCGGGTGGCTGCCGGTGCCGTCGCCATGAAGGTTCTGGCTCCCCACGGTGTTGAAATCCAGGCCTATACCCTGGCATTGGGCGGGGTGGAAGCCAAACAGATTGATTTGGATATGATCCATAAAAATCCCTTCAACTGCCCCGATGCCAATGCGGCCAAGGCCATGGAAGAGCGGGTCAGGGCAGTTAAAAAACGGGGGGATTCCCTGGGGGGCGTTGTGGAGATCCGGGCCACCGGGGTTCCGGCTGGCCTGGGTGATCCTGTTTTTGACAAGTTGGACGGCGAAATTGCCAAGGGGCTCATGAGCATTGGCGCGGTGAAGGCCGTTGAGATCGGAAGCGGCATGGATGCCGCCAACTCCACCGGATCACAAAATAATGATGCCATGACGGAGAATGGGTTTTCATCAAACCATGCAGGCGGCATCCTCGCCGGCATCTCCACCGGAGAAGCCATTATCTCCCGGGTCCATGTGAAACCCATTCCCTCCATCACCATTCCCCAGGAGAGTCTGGATGGGGATGGAAAATCGGTAATGGTTTCCACCAAAGGACGCCACGACATCTGTGCCATTCCACGGGTGAATCCGGTGTGCGAGGCCATGGTGGCCTTGGTCTTGGCAGATCATCTGCTTCGTCAGAAAAGCATTGAACAATAATAATCCTTGGGATATCAACGAATGGAAATAGTAACTCCCGGTTGCATTGTGAACTTCATGCAACCGGGAGTTTTATTTTTAAAAAAGTTTGCCCGGTAAAAGATCCTTTCCGGGCCGGTGGTTTTTATTTTTGGACGAAATCGGATTCCAACTTCTGGGCAATCTCCTGGGCATTGTTCAAGGCGTCATTGATGACAAAAAGCTGGATTTTCAACGTCTTCAATGCAGCCGGGGTGGCGGAAATGGGGGTGTCCGAAGCCAGGAGTGTTGCCAGTTCCTTGGATTTTTTCGAAAACTCCATGACCTTTTCACTGAACTGGACAATTTCCCGGGCCCATTTCTCCCGTTCTTCTTCGGTTAATTCCATCTTTGCATTGCCGGTACCATTAATCAGATGATCCAGTTGATAATCCTCTGGGTTGGCGATGATTTCATACATATGGTGGCTCCTTTTACATCCGTTGATGGCTGCTTACCAAAGAGCAAGCCCTTGATTTAATAGCGGTTGTGCTGATTGGAAAAGCATATGGAAAGGGCGGGGCGAAGTCAAGTTTAGGGCCTGAAAACATTGATCATTCAGTATATAAGGTAACAAAAAACCCCGGATTCCCAAGGGCTGAAAGGCCCTATCTCGTGAATCCGGGGTTTAAATGGTATTTTTAAATTTTACGCCCTGACTGAGGCGGTCTTCACCGCCCAGCTTCCCCTGTGATCAGGGAAAGAAGCATGGGTGATCAGCTTTCCGTCAGAAGAAAATCCAGCAGCCCACCCTGGGTGTGGATGAGTTTCAGGGCGGCCTGGTAAAAATCGTATTGGGCGTTTGAAATCCTGCGCTGGGCGGTTACCAGGAGGGTGTTTGCATCCATGAGATCAATGGAGTCGGCCAATCCGTATTTAAATTGCATGCTTACGGCATTCCAGTTTTCTTCGGCGGATCTCAATTCGTCCTGGAGATTGATCAGGGTTTTCCTGGAGGTTTCAAATTCCAGGTAGGACACTTCGGTCTGGAGAACCACATTCTTTTTCGCCAGGGAGAGGGCTTCCTGGGCCTTGCGTTCCTGTGCCTTGGATTGACGGATCTCAGCGCGCCTCAATCCGCCGTCATAGAGGGTGAATTGCAATTCGGCGGTGAGGAAGGCCGATTCCATTTCCGTATCCGGGACCGTGGCGGAACGATAGGTCATTTCCGATTCCTGGTAGCCACCTTCCAGGCTCAGGGTGGGCCAGAAGTCCCCTTCCTTTAATTTAATGGAGCGTTGGGCCACTTCCAATGCCTTTTCCGCTTCCTTTATTTCATAGCGGCGGTCCAGGGCCGTGGTCCTGATTTCCTCAAGGATCGGCATGAAATTGTCCAATTCCTTGGGAACGTCCTGGTCTGAAATGGTGAATCCGGGCTCCACACCGGTGAGCTGAACGATCTGGGCCTTGTTCTGGAGGACCCGGTGTTCGGCAACCACCTTGTCGGTTTTGGATTTGGACAATTCCGCCTGGGCACGGAA
>JAKSBM010001014.1 GCA_022361135.1 Desulfobacterales bacterium
GCCAAAAACGCCTCCCGTATGACCGGCATCCCCCTGATCATCAAGGACATCACCCCCCTGTACATGGAAATGATGCGGGCGCCCAAAGCCGGGTTCGGGAAAAACATGAACCCCTGCATGGATTGCCACACCCTGATGTTTGAACAGGCCGGCAAAATCATGGAAGAAGAAGGCTTTGACTTCCTCTTCTCCGGGGAAGTGGTGGGGCAAAGGCCCAAGTCCCAAAACAAAAACTCCCTGCGCTACGTGGAAAAGAACAGCGGATTTGACGGTAAAATCCTCCGCCCCCTCAGCGCCAAATGCCTGCCCGAAACCCAGGTGGAAATAGACGGCCTGGTGGACCGGGAGCAATTGCTGGACATCAATGGCCGCTCCCGCAAGATCCAGATGGAGCTGGCCAAAAAATTCAAGGTCAAGAACTATCCTTCACCGGCGGGGGGCTGTCTCCTCACGGACAAAGGGTTTTCCAACCGGCTTCGGGATCTCCTCTATGTGCAGAAAACCGAGGAACCCCGCCTCATCCATCTGTTAAAGAATGGACGCCATTTCCGGCTCTCGGACCAATGCAAGGTCATTGTGGGCCGGTCCAAGCACGACAATAAATACATCATGGCCCAGTACGACCCCAAGCAGGACCTCAGGTTCCGCCACGCCTCCATGCCCGGCCCCGACGTCATCCTCACCGGAACATGGACCGACGAAGACATCAAGACCGCGGCCATGATCAATACGGCCTATACCAAGTCCAAGCCCGGGGACGAGGTCCAGGTCCGGGTCATCCAGGACGACAAGGAGACCCTGGTCACCGTGGTCACCCGTCCGGCTGCGGACTTTGCCGACCTGATGATCTGATCGGGGATACGGCAGATATCAGCCCTGAAAAACAACACCGGGCCAGGGGGACCCTCCCCCTGGCCCGGTTATTTTTTGGCCCATGAACAATGGGGCATCAACCCAATGGGCGGCCGATTGTCCCTCCAAATGGCATCATCCCTCCAGCAACAATTTCCACCGGCGCTGCCGATGCCGGTAAAAAACATGGGCAAAGGCCCAGATGAAGGGGGTCAAAATCCCGGCTTTGATCTCAATCTCATCGGTGTAGGCCAGGGACTCCCCCTCCCCGTCCTCCAATAGGATGGTGTGATTCCAGACCGGGGTCATGTCCCCCCGTTCCCGGGAAACAATGCGGCCCTCGGTTCTGCTCACCTCTTCCAATTGGATAAAATGCTCCCCCAGGGGAATCCAGCCAAATAGAAAGAGTCGAAATCCATACTCCTCCCCAATGGTCCATTTCCCGGGCATGGACTCATCCCCCCGGGTTTTGAAGGAAAGCAGGGGCCGGGCCACATGGACCAGGGAAGAAATTTTCTGGAGTTCCCCCCACATCTCATCGCCATTGACCCGGATCCGGGTTGATATTGTCGCCTTCATCCATGGTCTCCTTTTTATCTTGAAATCCGATTCCTCCGCCACGGCCCGTTGACCCAATGACCAATGCAGTGTCATTGCCACAAAAGAATTGATTTTTTCCGCCCAACGGCGCATAACCCCATAGCAAAATACAGGGGATGGGATGGGAGCCCAAATCAATGAATTGATCACAAGAATGCATACGGAAAAAATAGATATCCTCATCATCGGGGGCGGCCTTTGCGGTGTCTATGCCGCATCACGGCTGGTCCACACCCCACAATCCATCCTCCTGGTGGAAGCCCGGAACCGCCTGGGCGGCAGAATCCTCAGCCACGATTACCCGGCCATGTCCACGGATCTGGGCCCCTCCTGGTTCTGGCCGGACATCAATCCCAGGGTCACGGCCCTGGTCCGGGAATTGGGCCTGGAATCCTTTCCCCAATTTGAAACCGGCATGGGCCGTTTCCAGGGGCGGGACGGCATGGTTGAAAACATGGACGGATATCCCATGGCGCCCCAGGGACGACGCCTCAAAGGCGGCATGGCGGCCCTGATCAAGGGGCTCAGCAGCCATATCCCCCCGGACACCATCCGCCTCAACCATCCGGTTTGTGAAATCCAGCAAGGCGACCCCGGCATCCGCGTCATTGTGGGCCAATTGGACCAGCCGCCACAGGCCGTCATCGAAGCCAATCAGGTTATCCTTGCCCTGCCCCCGCGCCTGGCCGCCGGCTCCATTTTATTCACCCCGGACCTGCCCGCCGACCTCACCCAGGCCATGCTCAAGGCCAGCACCTGGATGGCGGGCCATGCCAAATTCTTTGCCCTTTATGATGACGCCCCATGGCGGAAAAAAGGGATTTCTGGCCAGGGCTTCAGCCTCTGCGGCCCCATGGGTGAACTCCACGACGCCTCGGCCCCCCAAAGCCCTCCCTTTGGCTTGACCGGTTTTCTGGGCATCCCGGCCCTGGGACGGAAGGATCCCGACACCATGGTCCGGGCCATCCTCGATCAGCTGGACCGGATGTACGGCCCCGGTGCAGGCCGGCCCATTCACCACCACTATGTGGATTGGGCCAGGGAAAGGTTCACGGCAACGGATTACGATCAGCGATCGGCCCATAACCACCCCGAATTCCACCCCCCCTCCGGGAAAACCAGTATCTGGGGCCATCGCCTCCACCTGGCCGGCACCGAAACGGCCCGGGAATTCGGAGGTTACCTTGAGGGGGCCCTGGTCAGCAGTGAACAGGCCCTGGCTGCGGTGAAATAGAGGCGTGCAAACCAGGATTGCCATGGCCGGAACAAGGGAGGCTGCCCTGGATCAATTTCGGGACCGATATGGATTAATCCAACCGATGGTCCACGGATTCATCCCCATCCCCCCGACGATCCAGCCCCCGGCCGAAATCATGTGGGATTGAAGATTTGCCCAAGGAGTCCATACCGGCATCTTCCCCCTTGGCCGATCCCCCCAGAAACCGGTGCTTCACCCAGACCAGGATGCAGCCCAGGGAGAACAATAGAATAAAAATGCCCAACCCCAACAGATTTTCAGCCAGGCTGGGCATGGCCTAATTCCCCTGGTTCATCTGGTCAAACTCCCGGGCCAGGTCGGAAATATTCTTTTCCCGGCCCGGTTTAAAGGGCTCGGTCCGCATCTGGCTGGAGATGGGGGAGACCCGGGGCTCCAGCATCACCCAACCCGTGGAATCCCAGAGCTGCTTTCGACCGGATTCCGGCCCCTTGTATTGAACCTTGCCAATGGCGATGTCCTTGACCTCCCCCATCTTTCCGGCCACGGGCGTCCCTTTATGGGACAGGGTACCCATGCTCCCCTGGCTCCGGGTTCCCTTGCTGATGAGGAAGATCTCAAGGCGCCAGGCGTCCTTCTGGTAAACTACATCGGCGTTGGCCGGAAAGGGTTTTCTGCCGTGGATGGGGAATGTCTCCGGCCCGGAGCCCCCGGCCCGGCCATCGACAAACCCCATTCCAAGCAGGCAAATCACAACCAGGCCAATCCAAGTCCATTTTTTATGA
>JAKSBM010000332.1 GCA_022361135.1 Desulfobacterales bacterium
AACATTGAAACCACCACCCGGTATTTTCTGGGGCTGCTCATCGGCACCAACATCAGTGTGGGATCGGTGATCAACTACGCCCTCATGGCCGAGGATTACGCCACCATCAAAGCCAAGGCCCAAAAGGAGGCCAAACGCCTGGCCTGCTTTGTGAAAAAAATGGAAGGGGCCCCGGGCAAAGTCCAGGATGGAATCAAATCGGCCAAGTCCGGAGCAGCCAAGGCCAAGCAGGTGGCCTCGGACATGAAAAAGGATGCCAAGGGCACCCTTAAAAAAGAAGGGAAAGCCGCAGTCGGCGCCGTCAAGGACAGTTTGGCCAAGGGCAAGGTTCCAGAAATGCCCGGAGGTATGGATATGTCCTGCGATTCCGACGATGGGGATGATTTTGAAATGCCGGAGAAATATTCCGACTACATCAATTTCGCCAAGGGGGTGGACCATGCCCTGGCCCTCTATTTTTCCATGATGGGAGATTGATTTCCAGTATTGTCAAACGGGCCTGGGCACCCCCCAGGCCCGTCAGCTATCCCACCACCCCAAAGGTGCATTCCGGTAGTTGTCGCATCAGGGCGTCGGACACACTGCCGAAGAAACGTCGCCGCACCTTGGACAAGCCCCCCTGGCGCCCAATGACCAGACTGCCGAAATCCCCCTCCCGGACCTCCCGGATCAGAGCATCGGCCACACTGGCACCCCCGGAATTTCCAATGAGTTTCAACGGGGTGTCCGGATCCAGTTCCAGCTCTTCCATGATTTCCCGCCATTCCCGATCCAATCCGGGGGACGGCGTCCCCACATGGACAAAGGAAAAGGTGGAGTCCCCCCGACCATGCCAAAGGTGGCGGGCCACGCGGATCTGCATGAGGGTATAGGGGGAGAGGTCGCAGGGGACCAGCACCCTCTGGACCCTGGGATGGGCCCCGCCCCGGAACACCACCACATGGCCGGGTAGGCGCAGGGCCGCCCCCCGTTTCCAATCCTCCTCCCCATTGTGGAAAAAGCAGACAAAGCCGAAATCCTCTTTCACATGGTCCAGGACAATGTCCCCGGGATCATCCACATCCTCCACAAAGACATTTTCTATTCGGCCCCGGCCCAGTTTTTTCTGGTAAAAGCCTTCGGCCCATTTGGCATAATCCCGGGCCGCCTCCATGAAGCCGGGTTCCTTTTTCACGTTGAGGAATAATTGTCGATCAAGGATACCCTGGTGGATGGGGGCCCGTTTTTCCGCCTGCATGCGCAGCAATTTTAAATCAGACAGCGAATCGCTGACGATGAGGGTCCGGTAGCCGTTTCGCGAGGTGAACCGGGTCTCAAGGCGAATGCGATCCTGGACCACCTTGGGCCAGCGATCGCAAATCACGCTTTCCCCCAGGGCCACGTGGCGGAAACAGGTATTACAATTCTTGCAACCGACAATTTTTTCTTTATTGACTCCCTTGACCAGCCATTGGGGGTCGGCCAGAAGGGGCCGGCCCAATCCGATGAAATCCGCCTCTTCCTTTGCCAATGTTTTCTCGGCCAATTGGGGGGAAATGATCCGGCCGGAGATGATCACGGGCACCTTGGTCCGTTGGCGAAGGTCATGGCAAAGGCTGCCCAAATATCCGGGCCGGGACAGGGATTTCACCACCTTGGGCGTGAACATGGACTGGTAGGAGCCCACGGTGGCGGAAAAATAATCAATCCCTGCCTGGGAAAGGGCATGGGAAAATTCAAATGCCCTTTCCGTGGTGACACCCCCCTCTACCTTTTCATCCAGGATCAGACGATATCCCAGGGGCATCGCCTCTGGAATCGCCTGTTTCACCGCTTCCACCACGGCCAATGGGAATGCCATGCGGGCCCGGGCATCACCGCCCCAGGGAGACTTTCTCCGATTGGTCAACCCCGAGAGGAACTGGGCCAGGAGATATCCGGTGGCACCGTGGAGCTCCACGGCATCGAAGCCGGCGTCCACGGCCCTGCGGGCTGCCCGGGCATACTGGGAAATAACCATGGAGATATCGCTTTCATCCATCTCATGGGTCCAGCCTGCGGTCATCTTGGCCAGGTGGGCCGTGAGTGCAAACCGATCGATAAAGGGAAAACTTTCCATGAAATTCTTCAAGGTGGGGACGTTGTGAAAGGCCTCCCCGGAGCTCATGGCCGAAGGCAGCATGGGGGTATCGCAAATGGCGTATCGTCCCCCATGGTTCAATTGGAGGCAGGCCAGGCTCCCATTGTCCCGGATCACCCGGGCCAGCTTGGCCAATTCTCCCACCTGGGCGGCGGAATCCAGGATCAGACTCCGCTCCGATGTCCGACCGTCTCCATGGATGGCCACATTGGGCACCACCACCATGGCCGCACCGGACCGGGCCAAACGCCGGTAATGGGCCAACATCAAAGGAGAGACCCGACCATCCGGCAGGGCATAGCCCGTGAATACAGGCAGGGCAACCACGCGATTTTTCAGGGTCAATGTGCCAATGCGACCCGGATCCAACAATTTTTTCATATTCCTTCCCCGGGGTTCCCGAAGCCATGATCCCTCACCATGTATAATAATGACGATCATCCTTTGGCGCATATTCCGACATTCAATCCCCCCATTTTTCAAGCCATGGGCGGAAGCGCCGGAAGACTTCGGCCGATACGGGAAACCTCCTATGGCGGTCCAAATCTGGTTAAGAATACTATGATTTCCCCATGAATCTCAAATCCCAATTCAACGAACAATCCATTCCGCGCAAAATAAAATCAAGCAAAAGTGTTACATTTTTTACTCATATTTTCCTTTGATAAAATTTGACAAGGTCGGTGAAAAGTGGCATCTATCCGCAGTTGAATGGATTTTTCCATTCCTATCCCCAAATGTTTCACGAGATGAATTTGCCCGGGTTGAAACACGCAATTATCGTGAAATACCCGGATAATCCCACCCCGCCAACACCATTACAAACGGAGACCCTTATGTTGAAACTGAAAAAACTGAACAATCTTGGGATATCGTATAAACTTGGTCTGGCCATCGGCCTCATGGGCATCATTATGATCGGACTGATCTTTTATTTCAGCCAACTTCTCACCACCACCCGCCAGGCGTTCCAGGAGGTCCGCCAAACGGAATCCGCCCTGGAAATCCACGCCATGACCGTGGCCAACCAGATGCTCCAATGCCGGCGGGCTGAGAAAAATTTCCTTTTGAACCCGGATATGGCCCACCACCGGACCCTGGTCCAGCATGTGGACGCCATGTCCCGGGAAGTGCTGGCCATGGAAAAGGTCGCCCAACGGGCCAACCTGACCGAAGCGGCTGAAACCGCCCGGGAGTTGCTCCAGGGCGCCGACCAATATAAAGAAGGGTTCCAGCGCATCGCCGAGGCCTGGGAAACCATGGGCCTGGACCACGAAAGCGGCCTCCAGGGGACCTTTAGGCGGGAGGTCCATGCCCTGGAAAAACTGATGAAGGAAAAACTCCCCGACCTCATGGCCGCGGTGCTGACCATACGCCGCCACGAAAAGGACTATCTCCTGCGACGCACCCCCAAATACATCAAAAAGACCCGCAAAGCCCTGGACGATCTGGTGGCTGCAACCCAAGCCCGGTCCGAAGACGATGCCCTGAACCGGGCAGTCAAAGAACAGGTTGAGAAATATCGCGTGGCCTTTGACACCCTGGTCAAGGAAGACCAGTCCATCGGTCAAATTCAGGAAGGCATTCGTCGGACCGCCCGGGACATCGAGCCCAAGGTGGAAAAACTGGCCCAGCTCTCCAGGGAAACCGCCGAAGCCCGACTGGACCAGGTAGAAGCCCAATCCCAACGCAATGGTCGCATTGCCATTGGCTTTGGCGTCATGGCCGTTGGCCTGGGCCTGTGCCTGGCCCTGCTCATCACCCGGAAAATAACCAAACTCATTTCAAGAATCATGACCCTGGCACAGGACATTGCCCAGGGGGATCTCACCCAAAAACTGGATATCCCCCAAACCGACGAATTGGGTTACCTTTCCCGTGCCATGGATCAGATGAGCAGGGACCTGCGCGCCATGTTCCTGGAAATCAACCAGGGCATCCAGACCCTGACCGGATCGGCCACGGAATTGTCTGCCATCTCCGAACAGATGAACGGCAACTCCGCCCAGACTTCGGAAAATACCCGGAATGTGGCTGCGGCATCGGAACAGGTGGCCGCCAGCATTACCCAGGTGGCCGCCGCCACCGAACAGAGCACCACCAATGTCCAGATGGTTGCCTCGGCCACCGAGGAGATGACCGCCACCATCAAGGAAATCTCCCAGGCCACCCACAAAAGTTCCGACATCACCACCCAGGCAGTGGACACGGCAAGCATGGTTGCGGAAAAGGTCAACAGACTGAGCAGCTCGGCCCAGGAAATCTCCAAGGTCACGGACACCATTGCCGACATTTCGGCCCGGACCAACCTCCTGGCCCTGAATGCCACCATTGAAGCAGCCCGGGCCGGACAGGCCGGCAAGGGATTTGCCGTGGTGGCTGCGGAAATCAAGGACCTGGCCGAGCAGACCGCCAATGCCACCGAGGACATTAGCCACCGCATCACCGATGTCCAATCCGTGAGTTCGGAATCCATCCAGGCCATCCAGGACATCGTCGGTGTCATCAACACCATCAATGACAATGTCACCGGCATTGCCTCGGCCATAGAACAACAATCGGCCACCACCCTTGAAATCACCGACAACATCAACCAGACCGCCGCCGGCATCCAGGAAGTCAACACCTCTGCGGTCCAAGCCGACCAGGCCACGGAAGAAGTCAACCGGGACATGGGCCTGATCAGTGAAGCCACCGATGAAATCCACCAGGGCAGCGGCCAGATCAAGGCCAGTGCTTCGGAACTCTCCCGCCTGGCCGAAGAGCTGAACCAGATGACCACCCGGTTCAAGCTCTGATCATTACCCAAATAACCGACAATGAAAAACTGCCCCGGCCAAGGGATCTTCCCATGGCCGGGGCAACCAAATCACCCGGCCGGTCCACTTAAACCCCGGACCGGCCTTTTCCCCCGCTTCCATCGGCCACCGTCGGCCCGGGAACCCTGCCCGCCATTACCCCGGGGCCCCATAGCACCATGCATTCCAGCCCCCATGGACCTTGCCCGGGGTTGAATCCCCGAACCCCTGCTCCCCTCCCCGGAAGGGTTGGCCTTTTTGCCATTAAGATGGGCCTTCCCCCATGAAGTGAACAAAGGCCCATTCAATTGAAACGTGATGTGAGAATCCCCACATTGCGACTCTTGAACAAGTACAAAACTCACCCAGATAACACCCAATCCCTATGGATCCTAGAATGAAACGCTTTTTGGATATGATCAAAACGGAGTAGTAAGACAAACCACTCCATTGTTTCAGAACGTATTTTTGAGAATGACTTAAAGTCAGAGCAGGAAAAGATCAGGACGTGGAAAAAAAAATAAAAGGTAGGATGAAAACAAAAAAATCCCGATCCGAGGGGTGTGAGACCACACCTCCCGGACCGGGATTTATATTATAAAATTCAGGGCACGACCTAGGCGTGCTCGGTATCCTGAACCAATTCAGACTTGCAATGGGGGCAGTATAAGGCAGCCAGGTTCTTCTCGTCCATTATGGCGTCCACTTCCACTACTTTTACATAGGGTTCATTCTCAGGATTCTCACAATTCTCATTTTTGCAACAATACTTGATTTCCATGGCGACTCCTTAACTCCTTATCATTTTAAAGAATGACAAAAACCAACGCAAATATGGTTCTACATCATATTTCCGATTTTTGCCATCAAATCGATCATTCTATGGGAATAACCACTCTCATTATCGTACCAGGAGAGTACTTTTACAAGCTTTCCTTTTACATCGGTGCAGGATCCGTCGACCACAGAGGAAAGTTCGGATCCGTTGAAATCAGAGGAAACCAGGGGAAGGTCGGTATATCCCAGAACCCCTTTCAAGGGGCCGTGGGCTGCATCTTCCAGGGCGGTATTCACATCCTTGGGGGTGAGACCTTCGGTGTTCACCTGCAGGGTCACGTCCACCAGGGAGACATTGGGGGTGGGCACACGAACGGCCATGCCGTTGAGCTTGCCTTCCAATTCCGGCAGGACCAGGGAAACGGCCCGGGCCGCACCCGTGGAGGTGGGAATCATGGACAGACCGGCAGCCCGGGCCCGTCTCAGATCCTTATGGGGGAAGTCCAGCAACCGCTGGTCGCCGGTGTAAGCATGGACCGTGGTCATCAGACCGCTTTCAATGCCGTATTTTTCCAGGATCACCTTGAGTACCGGTGCCAGGCAATTGGTGGTACAGGAGGCGTTGGAAATCACATTGTGGCGGGCCGGATCATAATCGGCATCGTTCACACCGCAGACAATGGTAATATCGGGATCGGGTGCAGGGGCGGAAATCACCACCTTTTTGGCACCGGCTTCCAGGTGTTTGGAGGCATTTTCCTTGTCCCGGAAGATACCGGTACACTCCGCCGCAATGTCCACGCCCATGTCTGCCCAGGGCAGCTGGGCCGGATCTTTGATCCCAAAAACCTTAATTTCTTTTCCATCAATGACAATGCCGTCGTCGGTGTGGGAAATTTCATTGGGCAGATTCCCGTGAACGGAATCGTATTTCAACAAATGAGCAAGGGTTTTGGTGTCCATGAGGTCGTTGATGGCAACGACTTCGAGATCTTCCCGCCCCAGGGCGGCACGGAACATGACTCTGCCGATGCGACCGAAACCATTGATACCGATTTTTACACTCATGTCTCTCTCCTTACAAAAACTACAATAAATAAAAATAACCTAAACGGCTTTTATTTTTCCGACGGGCCCATGGCCCATTCTAACACTAAGCCACTGTTCTTACTACTTTTTAAACAGTCATCAACATTTATGCTTCATGTTGGCAGCTGTGGATATTTCAATATAGGAGGCCCCGTGTCGGACCCCGAAGGAACCGGCTAGGACAATGATCTGATCATCGTCCCCCAATTCCTTTTCATCCACCAGCCGGCAGATGGCATTGCGCAACGGCCCGGCCGAGGAATTCAGATCCCGCTCAATGTAATCGGCGTGGACCCCGAAGGAAAGGGAGAGCCGACGCATGACCTGCTTGTCGTAAACCTGTGCATAGAGGGGATTGTCCCCCCGGTAGGCAGCCAGTTCCAGGATGGTCTTCCCGCTCATGGAATCGGCCACAATGGCCCGGGTTCCCAATCTCAGGGCGGCCTTTACCGCGGCCTTGGCCAGGTAGGCCGTGGTTTTATGCTGGTCGCTGTAGGGCACATTGATGAAGGAACTCTTATTGTCCTCCACCTCACCTGCAATCTTGGCCATGGTCCGCACGGCCAACTGGGGATAGGCCCCGGAAGCGGTTTCACCGGAAAGCATCAGGGCATCGGTGTGATCCAGGCAGGCATTGGCCACGTCGGAGACCTCGGCCCGGGTGGGCCGGGGGGAGTTGATCATGGAATGGAGCATCTGGGTGGCCACGATCACGGGACGGCGACGCTCCAGACAGGTCTGGATCATCTGCTTTTGGATCAGGGGAATCTTTTCCGTGGGGATTTCAACGGCCAAATCCCCACGGGCAATCATGATTCCGTAGGCATGGTCCAGGATCTCATTGAGATTATCCACCCCTTGGGCGTTTTCAATCTTGGCAATGATCTTCATGGGGGAATTTTTACGATCCAGAATTTCCTGGACCGCCAGAACATCTGCTGCATTACGCACAAAGGAATGGGCGATGAAATCCAGGTCCATGTCTGCGGCAAACTCGATGAACCCCTTGTCCTTTTCACTCAAGGCCGGCAGGGTCACGTGGACGGAGGGGATATTGATACTTTTGCGGCCCTGGATCACCCCGTCGTTTTCCACGGAACAGACCAGGCAATCGTCCTCTTTTTCAACCACGGTGAGGGCAATGGAACCATCGTCGATGAGCACGGAACTGCCCACGGGTACATCGGAGACAAAGCCTTCATAGGAAACATGGACGCAATCGGCTGTGGAAATCTGATCCGGCGCACCTTTCATGCGAACCCGGTCGCCATAACTTACGGCCAGCTCCTTTTCCATTTTACAGGTCCGAATTTCCGGCCCCTTGGTATCCAGGAGGATACCGATCTTTTCAGAGACCTTTCGGGTGTTTTGAATGACCATTCGGGCACCATCATGATCCATATGGGCAGTATTTAACCGGACCACATTCATACCCTCTTCATACAAATCCCTTATTAATTCAGGGCTACAATTCAAATCAGATACGGTAGCAACAATTTTGGTTTTTCTTGGCACGATGTGTTCTCCTTATCAAACAGTCAACGAATACAACCTTACCCCATTGGTCTTCATATGCCAAGGGCCTTGCGCAAAATTCGAGTAAATAAAAGGGGCTCAACCCCATCATTGGAGGGGATTTCCCCATACTGCATCTGGCAGTGGGTACAGGCGGTGACAATGCCATGGGCGCCAGCCTTGCGTGCGGATTCCAGCTTGCCCTCTGCAATGGTCCGGGCCAGCTCCGGGTTAAGCTCAGCCGCCGGATTGCCGCAGCATTCGGTGCGGCGGGACCAGGGCAAGACCTCACAGCCCAGGGCGGCCATGAGTTCTTCAAAAATCCGGGGGGCATGGGCATTGTCAAACCGGGTGACATCCATGGGACGCAGGGCATGGCAGCCGTATTGCACCACCAGGGATTCTTCGGTCTGGGGATGTTTGACCAGATCGGCCAGGGCATCGACACCGATGTCATGGTAGAGGAAATCCAAAAGATGACGCACCTTGTTTTTCCCGTCCCAATAGAGGCGTTCGGCCCGGAGGCGGGCCAGCAGGCGCTCCCGGATTTCAGGATTTCCATGGAAATGACTGATGGCGTGCTTGAACTGGCCGAAGCAGCACTTGCAGGGGGTGATGATGTCCAACCCGGCCTCCCGGGCCAGGGCCAGATTCCGCAGGGCCGAATAGAAACTGGTTTCCAAATCCTCCCCCCTGAGGGGGTTGCCGCAGCAATTAAAGGAAAGATTGACCAATTCCACGCCCAGGGCGGACATGACCGCTTCAAAATCCTCACCATACTCGGCCTGGAAAAAGGATATTTTACATCCAGGGAAATAGGCCAGCTTCATTATTCTTCCCCCTTTTCTATCCGGGAGTGGTTCCGGGGTTGTGCCTGGGCAACGGCCTTCTGCCTCAGCTCAAGCATGATATCCGCCACGGGAATCTGCTGGGGACAATGCTCCTGGCAGCTGTAACAACTCAGGCAATTTCTCACCATGCGGCTGGCCCGGGCTGCCTGGGGATTTCCCAGCCGCAACAGGTTCATGACCTGCTGGGGAGTGATGTCATTGCCCGGACCGGCATGGGCCGTCACCGGACAGACATTGGAACAGACCGTGCACTGGACACAGCTTTCAAAGGCGGAGATATCCCGGGTGAGCTCCGTGGTCATCCCGGGGTCGGCCTCTTCGGTGTCGGGAACGGGGTGGAGCCGATCCCCAAAGGGAAGGTTTGCGGCGCGGTCCGCCATGCCCACCGCCCCCATCTCCTCCAACCTCTTTGGAAGACTAAGCCAGATTCCCTGTAAATCAATGGCCGAAGGGCAGATTCTAGTACAGTTCTCACAATGGGTACACTGGGCATTGCCGTCGTACAAAGACTGAAGGGCATCCCCATCCAGCCCCCTGCCGTTGACCAATTCGGTCACCCACTGGATCTTATTGTGGGGCAATGCATTTTCACTGCCGGTCACCGCATTGGGGTAGACATTGCACACGGTGGAGCAAAGTCCGCACCGGGTGCAGGCCGCCAAGGCGGCAGGGGAAAGGGCCAGAACCATGGGATCCTCTGACTTGGCCCGGGCCCACCCTTCAGGGGTGAGGCGCTTCATGGCCGCGGCAAAGGGAATCATCACCATGTGGCCCAGCCGGGTAAAGGGCATGAACACCAACAGGGCGAAAACCGAAAGGCAATGGACCCAATACAAAACCCGGTCCGCCCGTGCCTGGTTCAACCAGCGACCTGTTCCCTGGAATTTCTGCCCCAGGGGAATGGCCATGGAATTGGAGACAAAGGCGCTCTTGGGCCGGGAATGGCAATCCACACAGAACTCTTCATTGAGTTCATTCCCCGCCTCCAGCATTTCCGCTGTGATTTCGGGAGGATCTTCAAAGACCACACGGTATTCTTCCTGCCACAGGGCCTTGAGTGGGGACAGCTCGGGCCCCTCTTCCAAATCCGCATAATCGTCCACCATCTCCATGAAAATCGGCTCGGAAACGATTTTCACGGATTCAAGGAGAAACCCCGTGGCCACGGCCAGCAAGACCAGGAGAATGAGGACAAAATCCCGGCCTTTTCCCACCCCAGGAATCCGACGGTGGCTCACAGGGTCACAAAGTTGACTTGAATCATTCATTCGCCGGCGGATGAAACCGGCACAGCCCAACACCACCATGATCCCGGCCAGATTCCGGAAGAACTGGTGGGGGTCCAGGGTGGGCTGGTAATATCCAAAAAATCGAAATGAAATCAGTTCATCCATGGCATGGAACAGGGTGAGGTAGACAAAGCCGACCACCACCATGAAATGCCAGGCCCAACGGGATCTGGACGCAGCAGCAAGACGGGGTTGGGCAATGGCGTTTTTCGCCGCGCCATTGAAGTCCAGCCCCGTTGAAATCCGTTGGGCTTTGAAGGCTTTTTTCCGTTTGAGGAATCCCATGCAACGGACACCCCAACCCAGGAGGCCCAGAATCAGGCTTCCCCATAAAAGCGTGGTAAAGATATTTTCGCTTAAACTTTCAAGCATTACGGTCTCCCCATGCGGCCGTGGAAATCATCCACCGCTGTGACGGCGGACAAACAGGCCACACCGGATCCGCTTTTGATCCGGGTCCAATCGTTATGGGCCAGAATGGCCCCGGCGGCGTACAGGCTCTCGTGGATTCGGTTTCCATCTGCATCCACCGGGGAAAAAGAAGCATCGGTTTCAATGCCGGAACGGCTCACCCCGTGGCCGGCCGGATCAAAAAACCGGGCACCGTGCCACTCTTCCCTGCTTTGGGGCTGGAACACGGGCAAATCAAGAATGGTCTCCCGAATTCCGGTGCGCTCCCCGGCCAATCCCCCGCCCGGGAAACTGCCCGTGGCCAGGATAAGACCCCGGCTGTTGATCCGGGTCACCAGGGATGGGGCATGGGCCTCAAGGCTAAATCCATGGGCATGGCTGAATTTCCCATCTTCGGGTTTACGGATCCGGGCCGAGCCCAAAAAGGGTACGCCATGCAGAGCCCGTTCAAAGGCATTTTTCAAACGAATCCCCGGAATGGAGGGGGGCATCATGGGAATCTCAAACAACGGGGTTCCCAATCGTTTTTCCAAATCCGCCATGATGGCCTGGCAATTGTCCATGCCGCAGACCGCAGGAAATCCAATGAGGTCGACCTCTTTAGCCAGGGAAGCCAATTCACGGACCAAACCATCCACAAAGTCCGGGGTTTCAAACCGGGCGGCCAGGTGGAGGGGATCAATGCCTCCGGCACTGCCTTCCAAGGCAATGCGATGGGTTTGAATCTGCCATCCATTGTTATGGGGTCCAGCGCAGACCAGGGAGAAGCGGTTTGGCACCAGTTCACAAAGCCCCGATGCCATCTGGGCTGCGCTGAACCCCTTAAGGCCGGTGAAATCAACCAGCAGCAGTCGGCCGCTGGATTTTTCATCCATGAGTTTCCCCCCATGGGCCATGGTCACCGGCACCCGATGGGCGGGCTTAAGGGTCCCCAGGGCCGTGGGGATTAAAATATTTTCGTGGCAAGAAGCGGGATTACCCGTGTAATCCAATCCAGCCCCTGCCAAAAATTCAGTGATGAAATCAAAATCCCGGGCCAGTTTCTCCCAGGAGGATTTGGCATAGGGATGGTGGGGTTCATTGGCCACCAGGGCATCCCATCCGTCGGCCGGGCTGTTCAAAAAGCCCTGGTCCAGGGGATATGCCCCCAGGGCATCCATGGCGCCCGAGGCAAAATAAAACTGGGCCGGATTACCGCAACGCACCACATCCAGTCCCAGCCGGGAGGCCCGGGCGGCGGCAACCATGCCGGCAAAGCCGGCCCCCACCACCAACAGGTCGCAGGATATTTCAGTCTCAAAGGGGGTCATCTATTCCCCTCCTTTCCCAACCTGTTCCAGTCCAAACAGGCCGCAATGGATCATGTCCTTGAGGGCGGACTGGGCCAGGGTCCGGTCCCAGAGCAGGGGCTGCTCCCCCTTCCAGCGTTCATCTAAAAATCGTTTCAGCCCCCCAAGCCCACCGGCATCCACCCCGGAATCATGGAGATGACTCTGGACCCGGAGGCTGCAAAAGGCCCCCTGGCAGGGTCCCTTGCCAATGCGGGATCTTAAACCAATGGCGGACAAATCCGGGGTCAACCCTCCCTGTTCCAGGGATTTAACAATGGTATCCACGGCCGAGGCCGGCACCATTTCACACTCGCAGAGCATGGGATCCGAGGCATGGTCCGGCTGGAACACCGAGGGCCCCATGATGCCGGGTTCGGACCAGTCCCCATCGGCCGTGGCCGGCAGGCTGAGGATATGGGTTTGGCATTCATTGGGACAATTGAGTTTGGAACAGACCATGTCGCAGGTCTTTTCCGCCATGAGGCGATAGGTGGTGAGCTTGCCCCCGGTGATGG
>JAKSBM010000267.1 GCA_022361135.1 Desulfobacterales bacterium
CCATATCCATACAGATCCGAAGGGTCAGACTTGATGTTCCGCTCCCCTACAATCTCTCTCACTCTAGATTCGTCAACTGATTTCATTATAGTCCCCTTTGGATGAATCATTCACATATACTAAATGTTGTTTAGCGACAAACGCCTAATACTTTCATAAAGTTATTTAAAATTCAACGCAATTTGCCTTGGCCCAGGAAGAAAAAAAGTGAGGCATTCCTTGGCAAAGTTACTACCAGAAGATATACTTTTTCGGGTTCGGCCCAAGGTGTATTTATAGCAGTTCTTTTACAACCTTATTATTAAAGCAGGCATCTACTGATTAAAAGTGAGGATATAAATATGACATTTGCAATAAATTTTCTACCCCATAATAGTAAAATTGAGGTTGAACCCGGAGAAAGTCTGATCCGGGCTGCCATGGAAGCCGGGGTCCACATCAATGCCTCATGCGGTGGGGGTGGGGTTTGCGGCAAATGCAGGGTCCTGATTGAAGAGGGAAATGTGGCGGGCGGCATCTCCGAACATCTCTCGGACGAAGACCGGGAAAAGGGATATCGTCTGGCCTGTATTTCCACGGTGGAATCGGACCTCACCGTGCGCATTCCCGTGGAGTCCCAGATGGAGAGTTCCCGGTTGAACCAGGCCCCGGTGAGCCGGCACACGGCCAAGGCCATGCACACCGACATCGACGACCTGAGGGAAAACGGACTTTTCCTACCTCCCACGGAAAAGATCTACCTGGAATTGGAACCGGCCCAGGAAGGAGATAATCAGGCCGATGTGGCCCGGATTATCAATCACTTACGCCTCAACCATGATGAACACCGTTTGAATTTGAACCTGGAACTCATCCGCCGGATTCCCGACATCCTTCGCCAGGGGGAATTCAAGGTCACCGTCACCATCGTGCGGCCGGTGCGAAGGGATGGGAAGAACGAAATCATCAATGTGGAGCCCGGGGATACCACGGACCGGAACTATGCCATAGCCGTGGACATCGGCACCACAACGGTTTACGGACAATTGGTGGATGTTCACACCGGCGAGGTGGTGGCCCAGCGGGGGGAATTCAACGGCCAGATTTCCTACGGCGAAGATGTGATTTCCCGGATTATTTTCGCGGAAAAGGGGGATGGGCTGGAAGTCCTCCACAAAAAGGTGGTGGACACCATCAATGCCGTCATTGCCAAGATCATTAAAAAGGCCGGGATTACCAACCCAGACATTTCCACCATCACCCTGGCCGGCAACTCCACCATGACCCAGCTTTTGCTCAAGATCAATCCCACCTATATCCGCAAGGATCCCTATGTGCCGGCCTCCATCATGTATCCGCCCTTCCACGCCCATGAGATCGGCCTGGACCTGGCCGACCATGCCATGGCCCTGATCTACCCCGGGGTTTCCTCCTATGTGGGGGGAGATATTATCTCCGGCATCATGGCCTCGGGCATGTACCGCAGCAGCGAATTGACATTGTTCATGGACATCGGCACCAATGCGGAAATCGCCATCGGCCACCAGGACTGGCTGGTCTGCACCGCAGCCTCGGCCGGACCCGCCTTTGAAGGGGGCGGGGTGAAATTCGGCATGCGGGCCACCAAGGGGGCCATTGAGGATGTCTCCATCAATCCCGAAACCCTGGAACCCATGATCATCACCGTGGGCAACAAAAAAGCCAAGGGCATCTGCG
>JAKSBM010000117.1 GCA_022361135.1 Desulfobacterales bacterium
TCCCCCCAAATTACAACCTGGATTCAACGCCCTCCCCGGTCCCCTATCCAAAGGCCCTGCAGGCAATCCGTCGGAATTCCGGCACCAGCGCCCCGGTACTTCTGTCCTGCCGAATCAATTTCAAATGCTGCCTTTGCTCCAGATATTTTTCCCATTCCGGTGCACCGGCCCATGCCACAATCCCATCAACCATCTCCTCCACGGAATCAAAAAAATAACCGATTGATCCGTAGGTCCCGTCCAAGGCTTCAACGGCTGGAAATGGAAGGGCCATGATGGGAATTTCCAAGGCAATGGCATCCATCAGGGCACCACTGGCAACATATTCGTAACGATGCCCATCATAGGGAAAGCATAGAAAATGCATGGTGGAAGCCTGTTCAATAAAATCATTGCGGGCAAGGTGGTCTTCACTGGGCCGGGAGCATAGCGGTGACAGATCCATTTTTCGGGATTCCGGTGAATGCCGTCCAATGGCATGGAATTCCAAAGGCACGCCGGTGCGCCGGCCGGCCCACTTTGCCAGGTTTAAAAATCCATCAAACCCCTTTCCCTGGGATGCCACCCCCAGGAAACCAAATCGAAAGGGGGGAACCCGGGACACCAAAGGGGATTCATTCCGCTGGCGGGGAACGGGGTGAACAAGGGTGGACACCCGGTGGCCCAATTTCGGCAAATGCCCGATCAAACGATCCTGGATTCCCCTTTCCAGAACAAGATAATGGAATTTACCCCAGGAAACTTTCAATCCCAGAGCCCCTTCCAAATCCCATAGCCTGGCCATTGGATTCCGGGATCGCCATCCTCCCACACCGGCCAGTTGACTGTGCAAAACCGCCAGACATCGAATATTTTTCCCCAACAGCGCCAATTTTAACAGGAATAAAAACTCAGAATCCGTTGAGGTAAGGATGAGGCGTCGAACCCCGGACAGATGGGGAAAAAGGAGGCGCAGACGTCGGAACGGGGATGCGGCGGATAGATTTTCAATGGGGATCCATTGAATCCCGGTGAAACGGCGTGGTCCAAGCAGCGCTTTCAACTCGGCAATGTGCCCACCACTGCCAAGGAAACAGATGGATTCATCCGGGAATGCATTGGCAGCCATCTCCACAATGGCCGCGTTAAAAGGAGTATGGGCGAGATTGTGGCACACCGATTCATAGATACAAATCATGGGACATCCTCACATTCAACCGTTCAATCAAACGCCGGGTCCCCATGGCAAGACCCAGCCAATCCACCACCTCAATTAAAACCACAACCGCCACCGTAAAGGGGGATCAGTGTATCAACTTTACGGGCCGCTTTCCATTAAAGAAGCTGCGGCAAAGGCCCAAAGCCCCCTTTCCCATTGGAATATCCATTGCGACGCCTATCGGAATTCAATGGGAACCATATTTTGAGCCCCACGGAACCATCCACCATAAAAAAACGCCCCGGACAGCGGTCCGGGGCGTTTCCATTTCATGTGGGGGTCAGTCCCATGGGGCACCGACAAAGCGGAAGGAGGTTTATTCCACCTTCCAGGTCGTCCCCTGGGGGCCATCCTCCAGAACAATCTTCATGGCAGCCAGCTCATCCCGGATTTCATCGGCCCGGGCAAAGTTTTTATCCCTTCTGGCCTGGGCTCTCTCAACAATGAGGGCATCGATCTTTTCCGGATCCACGGCCATGTCTTCCATGGCCCTGTCCTTTTTGGCCCCAAACCACTGGGCCGGTTCCATGCGGAAAAATCCCAGGATTTCAGCCACCCGGCGGATGTCGGCATAGGTTTGATTCAACTCTGCATGGTCGGCCTTTCCATCATCCAAGGCCTTGTTCCCGGCCTTGACGGCTTCAAATACCAGGGCCAGGGCCTTGGCTGTGTTGAAATCGTCATTCAGGGCATCCATCAGATCGCTCCAAAGCGCCCCTTTGGTATCGCAGTCCCCCTTAATTCCGGCATCGGTCAACCGCTCCAGGAAGGCATAGATCCGATCCAGTCCCTGGGAGACTTCCTTCATGGAATTGTCGCTGTAATCAATGGGGCTTCTATAATGTTTGGACAAAAGGAACATGCGGATGACCTCGGCACTGTGCTGGGCCAGGACATCTTTGATCATGGTGAAGTTCCCCAGGGATTTGGACATCTTTTCATTGTTGATGTCCACAAAGCCGTTGTGAATCCAGTATTTCACGAATTGGCACCCATTGAGGGCCTCACTCTGGGCAATTTCATTTTCATGGTGGGGGAAAATCAAATCCTTCCCCCCGCCATGGATATCAAATCCCCGGCCCAGGTATTCGGCACTCATGGCCGAGCATTCAATGTGCCATCCGGGACGACCATTGCCCCAGGGGCTTTCCCAATAGGGCTCCCCGGGCTTGGCCGGTTTCCACAGGGTGAAATCCAGGGGGCTTCTCTTTTTCTCGTCCACGGCGATGCGTGCCCCGGCACGCATGTCGTCGGGGTTCCGGCCGGAAAGCTTTCCATATTCGGCAAAGGAATCAATGGAAAAATAGACATCGCCACCTTCCACATGGTAGGCCTTGCCCTTGTCAATGAGCTTGCCGATGAAATCAATGATGTGCTGGATGTGCTCGGTGGCCTTTGGGGCCATGGTGGGACGCAGGACATTGAGGGCATCCATTTCATTGTGGAACTCATCAATGTACTTTTCCGTGATTTCCGTGCAGCTCATGCCGGTCTCGTTGGACTTTTTAATAATCTTGTCGTCCACATCGGTGAAGTTCCGTATGTAGGTGACCTCATAGTCCAATTGCTGCAGCCATCGATACACCACGTCAAACACAACAACGGACCGGGCATGGCCGATGTGGCTGGTGTCGTAAACCGTGGGGCCGCAGACATACATGCTTACTTTCCCCTCTTCGAGGGGGACAAAATCTTCCTTTTTACCACTGAGGGTATTGTAAACTCTTAAACTCATGTTTCATTCCCTGGAATTCGTGTTACCAATAATGTTGTCTGGGCCGCAATGCCCTCTTTTTTTCCGATAAATCCTAGTCTCTCCGTGGTGGTGGCCTTTACATTCACCTGGTCCGCTGAAAGACCGAGGATGGAGGCCATGATCCGCCCCATTTCCCTTTTATGGGGCCCCAATTTCGGGGCCTGGGCAAAGATCACACAATCCACATTGACGATTTCATAGCCTTCTTTGGCCAACAGCTGGGCAGATTCTTCCAGCAATATTCGACTGGAAATCCCCTTATATTGGTCGTCGGTATCGGGGAAATGGTCTCCAATATCCCCCAATCCCGCTGCGCCAAGGATGGCATCACACACGGAATGGATCAAAACATCGGCATCGGAATGCCCCTTCAATCCCATATGATATTCAATATTAACCCCGCCCAGGATGAGATCCCGGTCCGGTGCAAAGGCGTGGACATCCACACCGAATCCTATTTTCATTTCCGATACAGCCATATCCCTATAAAGATTTACCTCTTTTAACATTTGTCAATTTGAAGAAAAGATTTATCCTTTGTTTCTTCCAAACAGAAAGGGGTTCGA
>JAKSBM010000904.1 GCA_022361135.1 Desulfobacterales bacterium
CACAAATTTTAGGGTAAAAACCATCCCAAGTGGGATTGAAACGATTTTATGATGCGGAGAGTGGATCGGATGGGATCACGCGGACTCTAAATCCGTGCAGCCGGGTGCAACACCCGGGCTCTTCGCCACCTGCCCCAGGGTAAATCTGGATGGAAATCCCCCTTTGTGAAGGATGCAGCAGTGGAAGAAAAACAGGCAGCAAAGCCGGTAAAGAAGAGATTTTACCGGAAACGGGTTCGGCTTTTCAACCTGATCAATAAAATCAAACTCTGGCCCTCCCGCAGCGGACAACTCCACGGAGTCAGATCCGTGGAAGTCATGGGCGACACCGCCAAACTCACCACCCACTGCAACAAGGAATTCATCATCAACAACTCCCTGAATTCCAGGGCAGGACGCTGGCTGCGCAACAAATGGTTCGTCAAGGTCTGCCCGGCCTGTCGGGTTCCGGACTGGAAACTTGAAAAATACTCCTCCACCCGGTTCCGCCGCCACCAGGGATCCATGCTCGTGAACACAGACCCTCCGGCGAACAACACCCCAACGGAATAGCGAAACTAGACCGGGGTGGTTGGACGCCCCCCGCCCCGGAAAGAAGGACATGTGATGCAGGCAATGGAAATTATCGACCGGCTCAAGGCCGGTTTTGCTGTTGATGGGGCCGGGTTGAAAACCCTGCTGTCCCTCCGGGATCCCCAGGATCTGGAGACCCTTTTTACCGCCGCCCGCCAGGTCCGGGACCGCCACTTCGGTCCCCGGGTTTTCTTTTACGGCTTCCTCTATTTCTCCACCTTTTGCCGGAATAACTGCCGGTTTTGCCAATACCGCAACGCCAACAGCCATCTGCCCAGATATCGGAAAAGCCGGGAAGACATTGTCACCGACGCCCTGGACATGGCCGCTTCCGGTGTCCACCTCATCGACCTGACCATGGGCGAAGACCCGGAAATTTACAAGGGAGATGCCGGGTTCCAGAACCTGCTGGACACGGTGAAAGCCGTACGGGAAGAAACCGGCCTGCCGGCCATGATCTCCCCGGGCGCCCTGCCCGAAGCCTCCCTTAAAGCCCTTGCCGATTCCGGTTGCGAATGGTACGCCTGCTACCAGGAAACCCATACCCTGGACCATTATCAATACCTGCGCTTGAACCAGGATTTCCAAGAGCGCATGGACCGAAAACGCCAGGCCCGGGACTGGGGCATGCTCATTGAAGAAGGACTGCTCACCGGGGCCGGGGAAAGCCTGGACGACCTGGCCAACTCCATTCTGGAAATGCAGGCCCTGGGCGTGGACCAGGCCCGGATCATGACCTTTGTTCCCCAGGAGGACACCCCCATGTCCCAGGTACCGGCCCAGGACAACCTCCAGGAACGCATCACCATTGCCGTCATGCGCCTGGCCCTGCCCGACCGCCTCATCCCGGCATCCCTGGACGTGGACGGATTGGACGGCCTGGCCGGACGACTGGACGCCGGGGCCAACGTGGTCACCTCCATTGTGCCCCCGGCAAAGGGGCTGGCCGGGGTGGCCCACCACAGCCTGGACATTGAAGAATCCCGCCGGACCCTGGACCACATCATCCCCATCGTCAGGGAATGCGGCCTGGAACCCGGGACCACGGACCAATATAAAGACTGGGTGGCAAAGCGCATGGCAGCCCACCGCCCATAGAATAGGGGCAGGGCTCTGCCCCACCCAAGGAGGACATATGAAGGTCGCAATCGTCGGCGGCAAACTCCAGGGCACCGAAGCCCTCTACCTTTCCCGCAAGGCCGGATACGAGACCCTGCTGGTGGACAAACGTCCCGCCCCCCCGGGCCGGAACCTCTGCCACCACTTCCTCCAATACGATTTCACCCAGGGGCCGGGCCAAATGCCCCCCCTGCCCTTTGTCCCGGATTTCATCCTCCCCGCCCTGGAGGACACCGCCGTCCTGGAAACCGTGGCCCGGTGGGCCCGATCCATGGACGTCCCCCTGGCCTTTGATTTGGAGGCCTTTAAACTCACCACCTCCAAGGCCAAATCCGACGCCCTCTTCCAAAGGTTGGGCCTGCCCATGCCCCAGCCCTGGCCCCATTGCGGTTTTCCCGCCGTGGTAAAACCCGATTCCGCCAGCGGCAGCCAGGGGGTGGCCCTCATCCACAGCCAGGCGGACTTTGATCGCCAGGTCACCGACGACCCCGGAGAATTGATCATCCAGG
>JAKSBM010000706.1 GCA_022361135.1 Desulfobacterales bacterium
CCACCAAATCCGCAGCAGGTTTCCTCTTCACGGGTGGGCACATGGGTGTGGCCGGAATTTTCAATGAGGGCTTTGGGGGCTTGTTTTTCCCCCAGTCCCCGGCAAAGGTGGCAGGGGGCGTGGAAGGCGGTTTTTCGGTTTTCTTTGCCCCGGGGGACCTCCAATTGATCCATGAACTGGCTGTAGGAAAGGATCCTGTCTCCAAAGATCCTGGCCCGGGTGTTGTCCGGGGTTTGGCCTTGGTCCTGGATCAGATCCTGGATGCCGTGTTTCAGGTGGGAGGCGCAGGAGGCGCAAAGGGTGACAATGTGATCCACCCCGTCCAGCGCTTCAAAGGCATGGAGATTTTGCAAGGCCACCTCCCGGGCGGCTTCCTTTTCCCCCATCATCAGGGCGGGCAGGCCGCAGCAACTCTGTTTTTCCGGGAAAATCACCCGGACCTTTGCCTGGAAAAATCCAGCCATGGCCGCCTCCAATTGTTCCGGATAGACAAAATCCTGGACACAGCCGGCAAACAGGGCAATGGTCTTTTCCGGCCGTGCCGGTTGGGGCAGGTGGGCAAAGCGGTCCCGGAAGGGGATTTCGGCAATGGCGGGCAGGGCCCGGAAATTGTGGTCCGATGAGAGAACCAGGGGCAAATGTCTCAGATAGGGCGTGCCGCCGGTTACCGGTTTCTGGGCCGCACGGGCCGTGCGCAGCAGGCCGTGGAAGAGTTTTCGGTTCTTCAACACCTTTCCCAATAGGATGCTTTTCAAGGGATGGCCCGCTTCATCCTGGATCCGGGCATGGACCTCCTTGATGAGTTTGGGCAGGTCAATGCCTCCGGCGCAGACCGCCTTGCAGGCCCCGCAATTGGTGCAGTTCTGCACCAGATTTTTGGCATTTTCCCGGCCGTGGAAAAAATAGGTGGTGATCAGGCCCATGGCCCCGATGTAGATGTGGCCCAATTGATGGCCCCCCACCATGCGGTAAACCGGACAGACATTGGCACAGGCCCCGCAGCGGACGCATTGGAGAATCTGTGAAAACACCGGGTCGGCAGCCATGCGGCTGCGGCCGTTGTCCAAAAGTACAATGTGCATCTCCCGGTTTCCTTCCGGGGCGGTGCTGCAGGGCGTGGGGCCGGTGATCCAGGTGACATAGGAGGTGATGGCCTGACCCGTGGCGTTTTTGGGTAAAATCCGGTTGATGGTCAGGGCCTCGGCCAGGCTGGGAAGGATTTTATCCATGCCCAGGAGGGCCACGTGGACCCGGGGCAGGGTGGAGGTGAGCCGGGCATTGCCCTCGTTGGTGGCGATACCGATGGTGCCGGAATCGGCCAGGGCAAAGTTGGCCCCGGTGATGCCCATGTCCGCGGCCACGAATTTTTCCCGCAATTGCCTCCGGGCCACCTTGACCAGGTGCTGGATTTCCTCTTCCTGTTCCTGTCCCGTGACCCGGGAAAAGAGATCGGCCACCTGGAAGCGGGAAAGGTGAATGGCGGGCATGACCATGTGGGACGGCCCTTCCCCCCGGAGTTGGACAATCCATTCCCCCAGATCGGATTCCGTGACCTCCAGACCCTCCTTTTCCAGGTGGGCGTTGAGGAGGGTTTCCTCGGCGGTCATGGATTTGGATTTGATGATTCGCCGACCCTGGCTTTCCCTGGCAATGCGGGCAATGATTTCATTGGCCTGGTCTGCGGTTTCGGCCCGGTGGACCACGGCCCCGGCGGCCTGGGCATTTTTGATGAATTCTTCCAGCAGCCTTGGGTTGTCCGCCATGGCCCGGGCCTTGATGGCTGCCACTTCTCGGACCAATCCCTCAATGTCCATCTCCCCGAATGCCGTGGCCCGGGCCTGGGGATAGGCAATGGCGAATTTGTCCATGGCCTGGCGGAGGAATTCATTGTCCAGGGCGGCGTCCACTCTTTTTTTATACGTCTTTAGATTTTCCGTTTCCCGTTTCACGCGGCCTCCTCCAATAAAAGAATATGCAGTTCCAAGGGGCCGTGGACCCCGATGGCCAGAACCCGTTCGATGTCCGCCGTACGGCTGGGGCCGGTGATGAAGGCGGTGTAGCTCCCGGGTTTTGTGGTGAGTTCGGCCAATTCATCCACCATGTCCAGGGCCGATCTCCGGATGTGGGAGGGGGAAATCAGGGCAATGTGGAATTCGGAAATCATGGAGGCCAGCCGCACATCTTCATTCTGGGATTCCACCACCAGGGTGCCGGTGTCGGCCAGGGCGTACCGGGCATGGGTGAGGCCGGCATCAATGCCCTGGGGATAGTCCCGCAGGTTTTCCCGGACCAGGGTGATATCCCTTTCCCGGCAAAGGTCTGCCAGTCGTCCATGGGCATCTTCCCCCAGGTCCGGGGCGGCCAGTACGGGTCGGGATTGGGCTGTTTCGGTTTCCATTTGGGGGATCAGGGCGGGTTTGGTTTCCAGGATGTCCATGATTGTGGCCAGGGCCTGGTCCAGGTCGGCCACAGCATACACCCGGGCCGAGGCCCGGGTGGCGTTTTCCGTAAAAATCCGGATCTGTTCTTCATTTGCCGTCGTCAAATCTGCATACTCCTTAGGGATCAGGAAGTTCCAAAGAAAATCCCCGGCAGCCAGGTCACCAGGGCGGGAAACAGGCAGAGCAGCGCGATGCTGATCACCTGGAGCAATACAAAGGGAATGATCCCCCTGTAAATGTGCATCATGGTGTAGCCTTCCGGTGCCACCCCTTTGAAGTAGAAGAGGGCATAGCCAAAGGGCGGGGTCAGGAAGGACGTCTGGAGGTTAACACACATGAGAAGGGAGAACCAGAGGGGATCGAACTCCAGCTCCATGGCAATGGGCATGAAGATGGGCACGGTGACCAGGAGGATGGCGGCCCAGTCGATGAACATGCCCATGATGAAGACGATGAACATCATGATGGCCAGGATGAACCAGCGGTTCATGCCCGAACCGATGAGGAGGTCGGCCACCACGTCCCCGCCCCCCATGCTCAGGAAAACCGTGGAAAAGAATTTCCCCCCGATGAAGAGCATCATGACCATGGCCGTGGTTTTCAGGGTGGCATGGGCCGATTCCACCAGCACCGTTCGGTTGAGCTTTCCACTGGTCAGGGCCAGGACCATGGCACCCAGGGCCCCCAGCCCGGCTGCCTCGGTGGGGGTGGCCACCCCGGCCAGGATGGTGCCCATGACCGCCAGGATGAGTACCAGGGGCGGCACCAGGGACTTGGCCGTCATGGCCCATTTCTGGGATGGGGTATAGGCCGAGGCTTCGGTTTTGGAAATGGGCGGGCCCAGCTCCGGGTTGAGGCTGCAACGCAGGAAAATATAGGCAAAGTAGAGGCCGGCCAGGAGAACGCCGGGAATGATGGCCCCGGCAAAGAGATTGCCCACCGAGGTCTCCTTCATGCCGGTGAGTCCCCCGTAGATCACCATCATGATGGAGGGGGGAATGAGGATGCCCAGGGTGCCCGAAGCACAGATGATGCCCGAGGTGAGTTCCTTTTGGTAGCCCTTGTTGATCAGGGCCGGGGTGGCCAGGAGTCCCATGGCCACCACGGAAGCCCCGATGATTCCGGTGGTGGCGGCAAAGACCGTGCAGACCACCACCACGGCCAGGCCCAGCCCCCCCTTGATCCCCCCCAGGACCACGTATAGGGATTCGAAAAGGGCGTCGGACACCTTGGACCGGTCCAGGAGCTGGGCCATGAGGATGAACATGGGGATGGCCACCAGGGTGTAGGAGTTCATGAGACCCCAGACATTGTTGGCAAACATTTCAAAGAGCATGGGGATGGAAAATCCATTGTCCAGGAGGCCGAAGAGTGTGGCCACGGCCGCCAGGGTATAGGCCAGGGGGTGGCCCAGGACAATGGCCAGAATCAGGGTGGCGAACATGGCCACGGTCATGAATTCAATACTCATGGGAAGGTTCCTTATGCTTTGAGTGAGTGGATGTCCTTGAGCAGATTGGCAATGCCCTGGAGCCATAAAAATAGAAAACAGAGGGCCATGATGATTTTCAGGGGCCAGATGGGTGGGGCCCATGAGGTGGAATTCACCTCCATGCCCAGGGTGGAGATATAGGCAAATTTAATGGACCAGATCACCATGCAGGTGATCACGGGCATGAAAAAGATCACATTGGTGACAATGGCCAGAATGGTTTGGGTCCTGGGGGATGCCATGGCCGTGAACACATCCACCCGGACATGGCCCTTGTGGACGTCGGTGTAGGCCACCCCGAACATGAAGTGGATGCCGTAGAGGAAGGTGGTGGCTTCAAAACCCCAGGAGGTGGGGGAATTGAAAACATAGCGCATGAAGACTTCATAGACCACAATGAAGAGCAGGGGGTAGACCAGGAGGGCGGCCAGGTCCCCCTCCTTGCGGGTGACGGCTTCCAGCCGTTTGGCAATGGTATCCAACATGGTGAAATCCTTTTTTGGAGGTCAGGGGCCCGATGCCGGGTGTTATATCGGGAATCTTGAGTCGGCATCCGGCCCCTGGGGTAAACAAATGGTGGGACTTCAGTTCTGACTATTCAAAGGTCTGGCCGCTGATATAGGTTTCATAGGGCCAGGGGGCGACACCGCCGCGGGCCTTGCGCCAGTCGGCATAGTCGGCAATGAAGGCCTCCTGGGAGTCCAGGACCTTTTTCACGTCCGGATATTTTTCCTTGAGACTGTCAAGGTAGGTTTTGGTGGTTTTCCTAAAGGCGATGCGGGTTTTCTCGTCCATGTTCACGAATTCCACATTCTTCTTAAAAAGTCGGATGGCTTTGGCATTGAGGCTGTTGATCCAATTGTAACTCCAGAGCTGGGTTTCCTTGGCACAGATGTTGATGATCCATTTCAGATCCTCGGGGAGTTTGTCATAGGCATCCTGGTTGAAAAAAAGGCCGCATTGGATGCCGGGCTGGTGGACCCCGGGTTCGATGACGTATTTGGTGATTTCATCAAAGCCCATGGGATAGTTGATGGCCGGGGAGGAGAACTCCGCCGCATCGATGACGCCGCGTTCCAGGGCCAGGTATACCTCGCCGCCGGGCAGGGGGCTCACAGAGGCGCCCAGGTTGTTCATGATGTCCATGAACCAGCCCGGGGTCCGCAGACGCATGCCCTTGAAGTCTTCCATTTTGGTGGCCAGTTTGTTGGAGAAGAGCCCCATTTCCTGGCCGCATTGGCCGCCGGGCAGGACAAAGAGATTGAATTTGCCGTAGAGTTCCTGCATGAGCTCCAATCCCCCCTTTTCATACAGCCAGATATTATAGCCTTCGGCATCCAGGCCAAAGGGGACCGAGGCAAAGGCCACAAAGGCTTCATTTTTGCCCTTCCAATATCCGGGCCAGTCATGCCCCACCTGGGCCGCACCCTGGCTGACGGCATCAAAACTCTGCATGGCCGGAACCAGCTCCCCGGCGGAAAAGGGTTTTATGTCCAGGCGTCCGGCCGATGCCAGGCGGACGGAATCGGCAAAGTGGACCGCAATGTCGTAGAACAACAGTCCCTTGGACCAGGGCATGACCATCTTCCATCTGATTTTTTCATCCGAGGTCTTGAATTTGACCCGTTTGGCCACCTTGTGGCGGGGATCTTCTCCGAATTTTTCACGCTTCCCGGCCTGGGCCGGGGAAAAAAGAAATGCAACGGCGATGAGGCAGGTGAGAATCATACTGAGCTTTTTCTTCATGGCGTCCTCCATAAACATCAAGGTTGAAAGTTCGATGGTGCGGATTCGGTCTGGCGGATCAACCTCCTTTCCCGGAATTTGGGTACGGGTATTCCAGTGAACCAATTTGAGAAAACAGCGTTAATGGTTTGATTCAGATTAAGGTCGCACCAATACTAAATTCTGGAAAAAACTTTTGTCAAGAAAAAAATATAAAATTGTTTGTTTTTTGTGAGGAGATCTGCTAATGCTTGAATCCTGAATAAAATCAGATGGTTTATTTTTTTGAGGTAATGCCGAATGCCCATGGGTATGACCCTGAAACTATATCCTTCACAAAGGTGAATTTTTAAGGTAAAGAAATTGGTATTACCATAAACATGAAGGAGAAAACCTATGATCCCTGGCAACATGGCCCAGGCCCTTGAAGAGATTGTTGGAAAAGAAAACCTGCTCATGGAAAAGGAGGATCGCCTCACCTATTCCTACGATGCAGCCGTATTGGACCCGCAATTGCCGGCGGCGGCGGTCATGCCCGGCAGCAGCGAGGAGTTGGGCCGGGTCATCCGCCTCTGTGCCGAGCATAAGGTCCCCATCACCGTCCGGGGATCGGGAACCAATCTTTCCGGGGGGACCATCCCCGAATCCGACGGGATCATCCTTCTGACCACCCGTTTGAACCAGATCATTGAAATCAACGAAGCCGACATGTATGCCGTGGTCCAGCCCGGGGTGGTCACGGCCAAGCTGGCCGCCGCCGTGGAGGCCAAGGGACTCTTCTATCCCCCGGATCCGGGAAGCCAGGCCGTTTCCACCATCGGGGGCAATGTGGCGGAAAATGCCGGGGGATTGCGGGGGCTGAAATACGGGGTGACCAAGGATTATGTCATGGGCCTGAGTTTCTACGATGCCCGGGGCAAGCATGTGAAGACCGGCTCACGCACGGTGAAATGCGCCACGGGATATAATCTTACCGGCCTCATGGTGGGCTCGGAAGGTACCCTGGGTATTGTGGACGAGATCACCCTGCGCCTGATCCCCGCCCCCGAGTCCCGGCGCTCCATGGTGGCGGTCTATGACACCATTGACCAGGCTTCGGAAACCGTGGCCGCCATCATTGCGGCCAAGATCCTCCCCGCCACCCTGGAAATCCTGGACAATTTCACCATCCGGGCCGTGGAAGCCTATTCCAAGGCCGGACTTCCCGTGGATGCGGCGGCCCTGCTCCTCATCGAGGTGGACGGACATCCGGCTGTGGTGGCCGACGAAGGGCAGAAGGTGGAAGACCTCTGCCGGAGGATGGGGGCCACCCAGGTGGACATTGCCGAAACCGATGCCCAGCGGGATGCCATCTGGGCGGCCAGAAGATCTGCCCTTTCGGCCCTGGCCAAGTTGAAACCCACCCTGGTCCTGGAGGATGCCACCGTGCCCCGGAGCCAGATTCCGGAAATGGTCCGGGCCCTGGGGCGCATCGGGGAAAAATATAAAATCGACATCGGTACCTTCGGCCATGCCGGGGACGGCAATCTCCATCCCACCATCCTCACCGATCGCCGGGATACACAGGAATGGCACCGGGTGGAGGCCGCCATTGAAGAGATCTTTGATGCGGCCCTGGCCCTGGGGGGAACCCTGTCCGGGGAGCACGGCACCGGCCTGGCCAAGGCGCCCTTTTTGGAAAAGGAAGCCGGCTGGTCATCCATCCTTTTTTCCAGGGAATTGCGCAAGGCCATGGATCCGGATCAGATTCTGAACCCGGGAAAGGTTACAGGGGTGGGAAATGGGCAGTAAGATGGATATGAATACCCTGGTCCGAAAGGTGTGTGAGCTGGAGGACCAGGTGGTGAATTGTACCCGGTGCGGCATGTGCCAGGCGGTCTGTCCCCTCTTTGAGCAGACCCATAGGGAGGCCGATGTGGCCCGGGGAAAACTTTCCCTGCTCACCGGTCTCATGGAAAAGGTCTTTGCCGATCCCACCGGGGTGGAAAAACGTTTGAACCATTGTCTCCTCTGCGGTTCCTGTGCGGCCAATTGTCCCTCCGGGGTCAATGTGGTGGAAATCTTCATTGCCGCCCGGGCCATCCTCACGGAATACCAGGGGCTTTCTCCGGCCAAACAATTGATTTTCAAAAAAATGCTGGCCAACCCCTCCACCTTTGATCGATTGGTGGGCTGGGCCGGTAAGTTCCAGGGCCTTTTTACCCGGGCCGAGGACAATGCCCAGGGCACCTCCTGTGCCCGGTTGATTTCTCCTTTGCTGGCCCACCGCCATTTTCTCCCCCTGGCCCCCACCCCCCTGCACCGGGAACTTGAAAGTCTGGCAGAAAAAAATAAGGGATTGCCCCCGTCGGCCCCCAAGGTGCTTTTTTTCACCGGCTGCCTCATTGATAAGGTTTTCCCCACCATCGGCCATGCCGGGGTGAAGGTCCTCACCCACCACAAGGCCCGGGTGACCATTCCCCAGGGGCAGGGGTGTTGCGGGATCCCCGCCCTGGCATCCGGGGACAGGGAGACCTTTGAATCCCTGGTGGAACACCATTTGGATCTTTTTGAAAAAGAGAAGTTCGATGTCCTGGTCACGGCCTGTGCCACTTGTACCTCCACCATCAAAAAGCTCTGGCCTGCGGTTTACCCCGGAGGGGGGAGCCGGGCCCAGGCCCTGGCGGATCTGGCGGAAAAGACCATGGATATCAATGAATATCTGGTGGACGTGCTGGCCCCGGAATTGGCCGACTCCCAAGCCGGGTCCGGTTCCGAGCGGGTCACCTACCACGATCCCTGCCATTTGAAAAAATCCCTGGGGGTTGCTGCCCAGCCCCGGGCCCTGGTTCGGGCCGGGGGAAAAGAGTTGGTGGAAATGGCGGGTTCGGACCGTTGTTGCGGCATGGGGGGGAGTTTCAACGTCTACCACTATGATCTTTCTTCGGCCATTGGTCGGTTGAAGCAGGAAAACATCGATGCCACCCAATGCACCACCCTTTCCACGGGGTGCCCGGCCTGCATGATGCAGATTTCCGACATGTTGGCCAAATCCGGATCCCAGATCCGGGTGAAGCATCCGGTGGAACTCTATGCAGAAAGGATTGATTCACCCGAGGATTAATACTGACAACATATTGAGGAGGAATTCCATGGACATCCGGGAACCTGAGATTGCAAGGGACGAGATTCTGATTTTGAACGATGCTGCCTTTTCCAGGGAAAATGTCTGCCTGGTCACGGGATGCGGCACCGGTATCGGCCGGGCCGTGGCCCTGGTGGCGGCGGCCAACGGGCTCACCGTGGCCGGGCTGGACATCAATGAAACCCAGGGAAGCCGGACCCAGTCCATGGCCCGGGACCTGGGGGGAACCATGGAATTCATTCCCACGGATTTGACCGAAGATGATCAAATTCGGAATGCCGTGGACCGGGCCGCATCCCTGGGGCAGATCAAGTTTTTGGCCAATATTGCCGGCATCCAGCACATTGATGCCCTGGAAAATTTTCCCATGGAGACCTATGACCTCATGCAGCGGCTCATGCTCCGTGCCCCCTTTTTCCTTTCCCAGCTGGTCATCCCCCACATCAAGGCTTCGGCCGACGGATGCGGGGCCATTGCCCACATGGCTTCGGTCCACGCCCACATCTGCACCAAAAACAAGCCCGCCTACAATATCACCAAATTCGGTCTGAGGGCCCTGAGTCAATCCATTGCCGCCGAGGGGGAGGGGAAGATCCGTTCCTTCACCGTGAGTTCCGGCTTTGTGAAAACCGCCCTGGCCCTGAATCAGATCGAAGCCCAGGCCGAACAGCGGGGAATTACCCCGGAAGAGGTGGTTTCCCAGGTCATGATGGGCAGTTCCCGGGTCAAGGATATGATGAAACCCGTGGAGGTGGCCAACCATTTTATCCATGGTTTTTCCTCCTATTCCCGGTACCTGGTGGGGGGGGATATCCTCTGCGATGGCGGCATGGTCCTCACCTATGCCGTGGACAAGGAGTGATTTTCTTTTAATTTGGATATTCCATCCCGGGCGGTGGTATGATTCCCGCCATTTCCACCCCCGTGACCCCGTTCATGGGGGCCGGGGTGGAATGTCCGGCCCAATTCAAAAGGGAGGCCGGTCCCCTGGACCGGTGGTACGGAATGACCCAGCCCATTAAACCCGTCCGCCCCAGGCGGATATCGGATCAGGTTTTTGACCAGTTACGGGAACTCATCTACCGGGGAAAACTGGTCCCCGGGGAACAACTCATGACCGAGCGGGAGCTGGCCCGGGCCATGGGGGTAAGCCGCACCGCCGTCCGGGATGCCATCCAGCGTTTGGCCGCCATGGGGCTGATTTATCGAAAGCAGGGCCGGGGGACCTTTGTGAAAAATGTGGATGAACGATTGAGCCAGTCCCTGTCCATGAAGCCGGGGGATTTCTCCCTGGAGGATTTGCTGGAGGCCCGCCTGGGATTGGAGTGCAATGCCGCCGCCTTGGCTGCCCGCCGGGCCGGGGAATCCGATCTCATTGCCCTGTCCCAGAGCCTTGCCGACATGGAGCAGGAGGTGGCGTCCGGCGGCCTGGGCACCGGGTCGGACACCATTTTCCACATGGCCATTGCCCATGCCGCCAAAAATCCCCTCCATATTTTGATCATGCGCAATATCTATGATTACCTGGCCCGTGGCATCCGTGAAAACCTGGCCTGCCTCTACGAAGAACCGGGAAATATGCGTAAAATTATCATGCAGCACCATCAGATCCTAGGGGCCATCCAGGCCCGGAATTCCCACCACGCCCACATGGCCATGGCCCGGAATTCCCACCACGCCCACATGGCCATGGCCCGCCATATCACCTTTGTCATGGATTTCTTTGAGAGCCGGGTTGCCTCCTGAACCGCCGGGCATGGCAACCGGCCTTGGAATCCATTGGATACATCCCGGCCCTTTCCGTTTGTCGCCCTGGATTGCCGGGGAAAGAATTTCTATCCCAAGTTTTATTAAAAATGCTATGATTCAGGAAAGATCCTTCATTTATTCAATCAACGGAGATTTCCATGAAAACCACCCGTGTCATCGTTTCCGAGAAAGCGGCCAACCTTCAGACATCCGATCTTCTGGTCTATTTTTCACCCGCCAGGGAAAACGCCCTGCCCAAGTTGCCGGCCCCGGTTGCCGGCCCCGTGAAAACCGCCTTTGAACTGGGGGATTTTTCCGGCAAGGAAGGGGAAACCCTGCAATTCTATCCCCATGCAGATACCGTCAATTCCGCCCGGGTTTTGATCCTGGGGCTGGGCAAGGCCGGTAAAAGGAATGAACTCAATGCCCTGGGGGAACGGGTGAGAAAATTGGGGGGGGAACTGGCCGGAATATGTAAAAGACTCAAGGCCGAGTCCCTGACCCTGGCCATGCCCCGGAATTCCGGTGTGGGGCTGGACATGGAAACCTTTACCCAGACCCTGGTGGAGGGCGTCCTCCTGGGGGATTACCGCTTTGAAAAATACAAGGAAACCACCCGCAAGGAAGATGGGTTCAAGGGGATTGCCAACCTGCGTCTCTGCTGTGAAAAGGCCACGGCCGGGGCGGTGAGATCCGGGGTAAAGCGGGGCAAGGTCGCTGCCCGCATCGGCTGTTCCGCCCGGGATATGGCCAATGAACCGGGCAACGGCTGGACCTCCAAGGAATTTGCCGATTTCGCCGCTGACCTGGCCAAGGAATTCAAACTTAAGTATTCCTGCCTGGAAAAAAAGGAGATGGAAAAGCTGGGCATGGGCGGCATCCTGGCCGTGAACCAGGGATCGGCCATCCCCCCTCGCCTGGTGATCCTGGAATACCGGCCCCGGAAAAAATGCGACACCCTGCTGCTGGTGGGTAAGGGCATCACCTTTGATTCCGGCGGGATCAGCATCAAACCCTCGGCCGGCATGGAAGACATGAAATACGACATGTGCGGCGGAGCCGCCGTCCTTTCGGTCATGGCCGCCGTGGGGGCGGAAAAACCCGACCTGGGCGTGGTGGCCCTGGTGCCGGCCACGGACAATATGTCCGGCAGCCATGCCATCCGGCCCGGGGATATCATCCGCCATTATAATCAGGTGACCGCGGAAATCGTGAACACCGATGCCGAGGGGCGCATGATCCTGGGGGATGCCCTGGCCTACGGCATTGAAAAATACAAACCCCATTGCGTGGTGGACATCGCCACCCTCACCGGTGCCGTGGTCATCGGACTGGGCCACCATTTCACCGGCATGATTTCCAATGACGATGCCTTGAGTCGGCGACTGACCCAGGCCGGGGAGACGGCCGGGGAACCCATCTGGCGTCTGCCCATCACCGAGGATTACCAGGAGCAGATCAAGTCCGGTGTGGCCGACATTAAAAATACCGGCGGTCGGCCCGGCGGCTCCATCACGGCCGGGGCCTATCTTTCCAAATTTGTGGGGGATACACCCTGGGCCCACCTGGACATTGCCGGCACGGCCTGGGATTTCACCAAAAAATCCTATATCCCCAAGGGGCCTTCGGGCATCGGCGCCAGAACCTTTCTGGAATTGATCCGGAATTGGAAACCCTGGAAAAAATAGGGTGGAGGTCCGGGGGGTTTTGTTCTATACGAATCGGTTCCGGGCCGCCCACACAGCGGCCTGGGTCCGGTCATTGACCCCCAGTTTATTGAAGATGTGGAGGACATGGCTTTTCACGGTGTGGGCACTGATGGCCAGCTCCCGGGCAATGTCCCCATTGGTATCCCCCCGGGCCAGGAAGCGGAGAACCTGGATTTCCCTCCGGGTCAGGGGGGAGGGCAGGGCCTGGTTGGCCTGGTCCCGGGCGGCCTGTCCCAATTGTGACAATCGGTCCACCTCCCGGGTGAGTTCGGCCAGTCTGTCGGCCTGGGCCCGGATTCGGGCCGATTGGCTGCGAAGTCGGCGGCCGGTGCCCCCCATGTTCAAAACCAGGGTTTCTTCGGGATTTTTCGGATCCGGGGTAAAGATGGCGGTTTCCCGTTCCGGGGCGGCCATGTAAGGACACTCCCCGGCCACGGCCCGGTCCTTGCCCAGGTTGGCGGCAAAGGCCAGGCAGGTGGGAAATCCGCATTCCCCGCAATTGTTCAGGGGCAGCAGCTTGAGGATACGGGGCACGGGCTTGTGCTCAAAGGTTCCGTGGCGGGGCGCAATTTCTTTTTTCTTTTGTTGTATGGCGTTGAGATAATCCAGCAGTTCAAGGGCAAGTTTCCTTGCCTCTCTTCGATCGTTCACCGGCGTAAACACACACCATCGGGCATAGAGAACACATTCTGTTTTGTTGTGGCTGAAGCGGATGCACTCCCCGTGGAGTTCCGCATTGGGGGCCACGGCATTGAGATAGGGAAAGAGGGATGAGACATCCAGGGTCAGCCCCAGGGCAGCCATTCGGGTGTCCTCCATGGCCAGGCTTCCGGGTTTCAACCGGGGGCCCCTGGAGTATACACTGATATTTTCCAGGCCTATGGCAGGTTCCGGGGTGATCATAAGCGGGTCATACCATGGACAGACCCGGCTGTCAGGCCTTTTTTTCATGGGAGGATATGGATGGAAAAATTGGAACAGATTATCCGGCAGGTGGGTGGGGTGGTCCTGGGCAAGGAGCCCCGGATCCGTCTGGCCCTGGCCTGCTTTTTCGCCCGGGGACATCTCCTCATTGAGGATTTGCCCGGCATTGGGAAAACCACATTGGCCAAGGTCCTGGCCCGCTCCATGGGGCTGGGCTTTGCCCGGATGCAGTTCACCTCGGATTTGCTTCCCGGCGATATCCTGGGCATGTCGGTATTTGACCGGGATTCGGCCAGCTTCAGCTTCCACCCCGGTCCCATCTTTACCCAGATTTTCCTGGCCGACGAAATCAACCGGGCCACACCCAAGAGCCAGAGTGCCCTGCTGGAGGCCATGGAAGAGGGGCAGGTGACCATTGAGGGGGAAACCCGCCCGTTGGAATCCCCATTTTTCGTCATTGCCACCCAGAATCCCCTGGAACAGTCCGGGACCTTCCCCCTGCCCGAATCCCAGATGGATCGCTTTCTCATGCGCATCAGCCTGGGCTATCCCGACCGGGAGGCCGAGCGACGGATCCTCACCGGGGAGGGCAGTGACCGCCTCCTGGATTCCCTGACACCCTGCATGGATCGGGAAGAGGTCATGGCGGCCCAGCGGGCCGTGGACCAGGTCCATGCTTCGGATCTTTTCATCCAATATCTCCAGGATCTTCTGGAGTTTTCCCGCTCCTCGGGCATGTTCCAGAACGGACTTTCCCCCCGGGCCGGACTGGCCATGGCTTCTGCGGCCCGGGCCTGGGCCTTTTTGGAGGGCCGGGACTTCCTCATTCCCGAAGACCTCCAGCATGTCCTGCCCTGGGTGGTGGGCCACCGCCTGCGTTCGGCCCGGGACGGTTCAACCATTTCCATGGACCAATTGATTTCCGGTTTCAACCAGGTGGCCGTTCCCCTGTGAGGTGCCATGATCCTTTCCCCTGATCTTTTTTCCCTCCGCCCCACCCAGCATGGGGTCCTCTTTGTTTTCATCCTGGGGGCCATGCTGGCCGGTGCGGTGAATTACAATAACAACGCCGGTTTTGTCCTGGTTTTCCTCCTGGGCGGCATGGCCTTGATTTCCTTTGTTTACTCCTTCAGGAACATGCGGGGCATGGGGGTTTATTTTTTGACACCCCGGCCTGTTTTTGCCGGGGATGAGCTGGCCTTCCCCGTGCGGATCAAGGCCGGTGACCGGGACCGGAATGCCATTGGCCTGGGATCCGCCGGTGCCCGTTTGGTGTTTCTGAACCTGGCCCGGGGTGGGGAAGATGTCGTGGAATTGCGCATGCCCACGGAAAAACGGGGCCGCGTCACCCTGGCTTCGGTGGCCATTTTTTCGGTGTTTCCCCTGGGCCTGTTCCGCATTCGTCTGCGGGTGAGGCCCGGTGTTGAGGCCGTGGTTTACCCCCGGCAGATTCCCGGGGAATTGGCCTGGGGCGGTGGGGATACGGTTTCCGGGGAGGACAACCGTGAGGAACAGCCTGGAAATGGGGCCGGTAACGGCCAGACCGGGGTGGATGATTTCCAGGGGCTGGAACCCTGGCAACCGGGGCAGCCCCGGGGGCGGATTGCATGGAAGGCCTATTCCGGAGGCCGGGGGTTGTTGATCAAGGATTTTTCCTCGGGCCGGGGGGAAAATCTGGTCCTGGATTATGAAGAATTGACCGGCGGAGACCGGGAATTTCGGCTTTCCCGCCTGTGCCACATGGCCGTGACTGCCCATGGCCAGGGCCGGACATTCGGCCTCCACCTGCCCGGGCAGGAGATTCCTCCACCGGGGTGGGACACGGACCCAACCGGCCACCTGGAAACCTGCCTCCGGGCCCTGGCCCTGTTCAAGGGGGAGAAATCATGATGGAAAAAAGCACCCCCAGGGACCCCATGGGCAGGGATCGGCCCCGGCACATCATTCCCATTATCTTTGCCCTGGTGGTGGCCATTGCACCCCATGTGCCCGACCTGCCCCCCTGGATCACCCTCTGGTGCCTGGTCATGTGGGGGTATATGCTTCTCCATCTCAAAACCGGCTGGCCCCTGCCCGGACCTTGGCTCTGCCGGAGCCTGGGCATCCTGGGTATCCTGGGGGTGTTTTTCACCTTCCAGGTCCGGCTGGACGGGGATGCCTTTGTGGGCCTTCTGGCGGCCATGGCCGCGGTGAAACCCTTTGAAATGCCCAACCACCGCCACCGGATTATTGCCATCCTTCTTACCTATTTCATCGTGGTGACCAGTCTCTTCCGTTGGGAATCCCTGTGGGCCTTTTTTCACCTCTTCCTTTCGGTTTTCGTCACCACGGTGGCCCTGGTGCGGATCAATCATCCCCAGGGATTGTTCC
>JAKSBM010000858.1 GCA_022361135.1 Desulfobacterales bacterium
AAATCCTCCCCGGTGCCCAGAGGCACGGGCACCGGAAAGGAGGGGAATGCTTAAATCAGATTGGACCCGTAAAGGCCCAGGCCAAAGGCCACCGAGGTAAAGGCATCGGACTGGCAGATGGCATCGGGGTTGAACTTTCGTTCAAATACATTGCGCACCAGGGGGATGTGGGAGGAACCACCGGTGAGGAAGACCAGATCGATATCCTTGGCAGACAACCCGGCATCGGAAAGGCAGGTGTTGATGCATTGGTCGATGCGCTGGGCCTCCCCTTCAATGTACCCTTCGAATTCTTCCCGGGTCACATCCTCTTCAATCTCGATGTTGTAATCCTTGAACAACACCTGGGCGGCTTCATTGGAGGAAAGGGTGCACTTGGCCCGTTCAATGGACTGGAACAGCTTGTAGCCATAGTTGAAATGGATGAGGTTTTCCAGATTTTCAATGATCCGCTTCTCCTTCAGGGTGGTGAGGGAGTGTTTGAATTCCTCAATGGATTTCAGGCTGCGGGGGCGCCGGAGCTGGGGGATGAGATGCCAGCGCCGGAGCTGGCGCATGATGATGGGGGAGATCTCAAACTCATTGCCGCTCATCTGGGACCGGGCCTTGATGCCCCGGCCAAAGTATTGGCAGACCTTTTCCCACATGATTTTAGAGTCAAAAACGTCACCACCGAAATCCACACCCGAGATGGAAAGAACATCCTCCTTGCGGTCGGATCCGATATTTCCACCCTTGCGGCATTTCACAATGGTGAAATCCGAGGTACCCGCACCAAAGTCGCCGACCAGAACCTTTTTTTCCACCCCTTCCTCCAGGGTATTTTCGTAGGAGAAGGCGGCGGCAATGGGTTCCAACTGGTAGGTGATATTTTTAAAGCCGGCCAGCTTGGCCGCCCGGGTGAGACGTTCCTGGGCCAGGGCATCGGCTTCGGGTTCTTCACTGAAGACAACGGGGCGGCCCATGACCACATCGTTGATTTCCCTGCCCAGGCTCTTTTCCGCCTTGTCCTTGACGGTTTTGATGATCAGTGAGGTAAGCTGCTCCAGGGTGTGATTTTTATTGTAAATGTCCGTGGACTGGAAGGTTTTATGGGGCAAAAAGGTTTTAATGGACTGCATGAACCGGCCTTCACCCTCATTGTCCATATATTCCCGCACCGCATCGTAACCGGCATAGGATTCCAAAGGTCCTTCATCCTTATAAAAATAGAGAACCGATTTCAGGGACATGGGAATGGGACTGGTGCTGTCCACATTGACCAGGCTGACCTGGCCGTCAATGTTGGCGGAAATGGCGGAGTTGGACGTACCAAAGTCCATACCGAAAATAGCTGACATAAGTTTGCCTCTCTTCACAATACTATCACACCGGACACCAGGGACCGGGACGTGGGTTACGAAATATGTGGGTTACGGAATTAAACCGATGGAAAATAATATCCCCCGATCCGGGCAACCCGGCCGGGGGATGAATTTTGTTGGTGCTCTATATATCAGATTTTTATGGTGGATTCAAATACCAGCCGGGCCGGGCCGGTCTTAAAAATATGCCGGCTGTCCTGATCCCAGGCCAGATCCAGATCGCCGCCGTCCAGATGGACCCGGGCTTTGGGACCGGTGTGGCCGTTGAGGTGGGCGGCGGTTAAAACGGCACAGGCACCGGTACCGCAGGCCAGGGTAATTCCAGCCCCCCGCTCCCAGACCCGCATGCGCAGCTCGGAATCGGAGATGACCTGGACAAATTCCACATTGGTCTTTTCGGGAAAACAGGGATGGTTTTCAATGGCCGGCCCCACCTCTTTCAAGGGAACGGCCTCGGCATCGGGGACAAAGATCACGGCATGGGGGTTGCCCATGGAAACCGTTGTCATCATCAGGGGCTCTTCCAATCCGGGCACATCAATGGGCTGGTCAATGCATTCTTCCCCGGACTGGATCACGGGAATCCGTTCACAGCCAAGCTCGGGTG
>JAKSBM010000377.1 GCA_022361135.1 Desulfobacterales bacterium
CCTCAACATTCCGTCCTTGTTGTCAAAGGCCATGCGGATCACCACATCCCGGGTTTTGGGCTGGAGGTAGGGGAAAATATAGGCGATTTTTCCCCGTCGGACCTGGTTGGGGTCGTAGGAGAGTTGCATTTCAACGGCCTGGCCCGTGTACACCAGATTCTGCTCATATTCAAAGATATGGGCCTCCACCCAGACCACGGAAAGATCCACAATGGTATACAGGGCGCTGCCCTTTTTAATGAAGCCGCCTTCCACGGCATTTTTCACCACCACCACCCCGGTGTGGGGGGAGCGGAAAACCAGATTCTGGATCACCTGGCCGGTTTTTTCCAACTTCCGGATTTCAGAACCGGCAATGCCGTAATAAATCAAACGCTCCCGAGCAGCTTTCACCCGGGACTGGGTGGCGGCACCGGGACGTTTCAAATGATTCCTGCGGGCAATGAGAAACTCCTCCTGGGAAGCGACCAGGGCCGGTGAATATACCGTGAACAGGGCATCCCCCTTTTCCACGGCCTTGCCCGTATAATCCACGTACAATTTCTGGATCCACCCCTCAAACCGGGGACTGACCTGGGCGGTCCGGGTTTCATCAAAGGTAATATGACCATAGGTCTGGATGGTATGGTCCAAGGGCCCCTCAAGAACCGCCTCCACCTTCAGCCCCATGTTCTGCTCCACCACGGCGCTGATGGAGACATCCACCCCATCCACCTGGGGATCGTCCGGGGCGGCATTGTCCACCTCATCCTCATATACCGGGACCAGATCCATACCCATCTTGCTCTTCCCCGGTTCATCGTAGATCTCGGTGGGATCCATGGGGGCTTTCCAATAAATGATTTTCCGCTCGGCCTGGGCCGGGGCTCCGTCCATGGGCATGGCCTTCATTTTCCCATGGTCCATGAGAAGATACATCCCCCCTGCGGTTACCCCGGCGGTGAATAACACCAGTATCAATACATATTTAAATTTCATGGAATTTCCCTATCCTTCAAATGGATTCCGCCTCCCGGGGTCAGCAGGACTCCGGCCAGTTTTTCCAATTCCGCCCGCCCCTTGAAAAAATCGGTCCGTGCCCGGGCCCGGGCCAGCTCAAAATCATGGACCGCTGCCTGGAATCGCAGCACATCATCCAATTGCCCCCGGCCTTGGCGGAAAAGGGCCTGGGCGGTTTCAAGGGCCTGCCGGGCCCGGGGCAAACTCTCCCGGTCCTGGAGTTCATGGTTTCGTTTGGCCCGCTCCATGGCAAACCAGATCCGGCTCACCCGGGTTTGAATTTGATTAATCTTTTCCGTTTTCAACGCCTGGGCCCTGAGCTTTTCAGCCTTGGCCTTGGCCAGACGGCTCCCACGTTTACCGGACCATAACGGAAAGCTGACGCCAAACTGAACCCCAAGGGCATCTTCTCCACTATCTTTGGGCTTATTGGGTAGGTCCGGCTCTCCAATCCCGGCATAGAACACCCCCAGGCTGAACCGGGGTTTATTCTCCAGGCGGGCCAGTTCCAGGCGGGACTGGGCTTTTTTAATTCTCTCCTCGGCCATGCGCACCTCTTCCCCATGGGCCACGGCGAGACCTTGAACCATCTCCAGGTCAAAACCCGGCAACGCCAGGGGTTCCCCGGCAGAAGAGATCGGCCCCAAGGGCGCATTAACAATCCGGTTGAGCAATCCATTTAATTTGATTCGTTCCAAATCTGCCCGCTCTTCCAATTCATTGATGCGGGTCTGGATCTTGGCCACCTGGATGCCCAGCCGGGCCAATTCGGCAAAAAGGTTCTGGTCCCGGCCATAGGCCAGCCGGGCGATTTCTTCCATCTCGCCCTTCAGGGCCAGGTCCCTTTCGGCCAGATCCAGGGCCCGTTCCAGATAGGCCAATTCGTACCAGGACTTGGATATCCCGGTAATCACCTCCTTGATGGCCAGATTATGGTTGAGTCGGGCCAAGACCACATCCGAGGTCAGAACCCTGCCCTTGGTATTCAAAAGACCGGGAAATGGGATGGGTTGGTTTAAGGTAATGTTAAAATCCTGGGGTCCCAGACGGGTCTCAATGGGTTTGGGAAAAATGGTGGTGACCAGTTTGGGATCGGGATAGGCCGTGCCTAGTTTCCGGGCCTGGATAAACGCCTTCCAGGAAGCCTTTGAGGCCGCCAATTTGGGATTGTTCAACCGGGCATATGCCAGAAGGTCGGCCAGATCCACACCTTCCAGAAGTCGTCCTTCCAACACATGCAATTCCAGACGGTCACCGGAAGGCGCGGCTTCTCCCTTTGCCCACACAGGAGGGGCAAGGAGCACCATCCCCCAAAGAAGGAAGCAAACAGCGGATTTTTTATCAATTGTCATAAATCGTTTTTCACCATAAAAAGTTAGTCCGAACATTCCACGGACGATGAATCGGGGTTGGCA
>JAKSBM010000195.1 GCA_022361135.1 Desulfobacterales bacterium
GACGGCGCTGGAAATTTGGTTCTATTATGTTGCTCATTAAAAATATTAAAATGAGTCAAATTCATAATGGTAACCATGGCAACCCAGTCAAATGGAAAAAATAAGGAAATCATCCAATCCGCAACACGGGTTTTTTCCCAAAAGGGCTTTGCAGATGCCACCTTGTCTGAAATCGCCAAAGGCGCCGATATGGCGACTTCTGGGATATATTCTTATTATAAGAATAAAGAAGCCCTCCTGTTTCGAATCATCGAGAATTTTCTAGTTGAAAGTTGTGATGGGCTATTTGATCACCTCCAGGGAATCCATGGCCCAGAGAATAAGCTTAGGAAGGCCATCTGGTTCCATTGCAAATCCTACTCGGGGAATAAAAAGGAAATTCAGATCATCCTTGAGGCCCGGTCCTATCCCCGATTCTATAAATCCTCTGCCTATGACGCATTGAAACATTATGCCCGCTTTTTCACCGATATTATCCAGGAAGGCATGGAACAGGGGAGCTTTGGTCATATTTCCTCTCCGGCCCTGCTCAGGGATATTATCCTGGGGACCGTGGACCACATTGCCATCAATTGGACCCTGAAGGATGCCGCCAATCCCCTGGAGCAATCCCAACGACTCTACGATTTGATTCTCCTTGCCATTGAACCGGGGGGCGCAGATTTTTCCCAGAATGGGAAGTTGGACAAAAAGGCGGCAAAGCGATCAAGGATCATCAATGCCGCCACCACCCTGTTCGCAGAAAAAGGCTTCAACGACACCAGCATGCTGGGCATTGCCAGGTCGGCCCGGGTGGCCGAAGGAACCGTATACGAATATTTCGGGTCCAAGGAGAATCTTTTGATCAGCATCCCCGGGGGGAAGTTGGGGACCCTCCACGACACCTTGAGCGGCAATTCCCCGGAACACCGGATCAAGGAGATCATTGCCCGGATTTTTGAATTTTACTCAAATGAACGGGCCTATTCCACCATTCTGGTGCTCATGTTGAGGACCAATCGGAAATTCCATGCATCCCCGGGCCATCAAATGATAGAAAATCTCTTTGACATGATCCATGGAGAGATTCGGAAGGGACAGGAACTGGGTATGTTTAGGGCCGATCTGGACATGGACATCTGCCGGGATCTCCTGTTCGGCACCCTGGATCACATCATGATTCCCATGATCATTTTTAAACGGAAATATAAGCTATCCACCCTGGGAAGCCAGGTGTCTGATTTTTTCATTAACATGATCAGCAAGGGATAAACCCATTGGATTGTGGAGAAAATGAATCCTCCTCAAAAATATAAAATGACCCGGTCGGACATTCAAACTGCCATGGCCTCCTTGGCAAAGGAGGCCGGAATGACCATGGAACGGGAGTACCGCTGTCCCGTGTGCAAACGATTGTTACTAAAAGGAAAAATCATAGAGATCGAAACCCGTTGCCCCAAGTGTAAAAAACTCTGCCGGATCAAGGGGCCGTAAGGCTTCCGGCAGAGCCCCGGCCCAGAGCGCCCCAGAGCGCCCGCCTGAAAATTTAGTATAGAGCTACCCGATAGCCCATTGGATTCACCGGATTCCTTTGGGCTTTTTTTATTGACCCCCCATTGAAAGGTGGTGGCCATGCTCACCCGAATTTGTGCCGACCTGAAGGATCAACAATTGGAAGTGGACCATTTGGTTTCCGGCTTGGAGGTTCCGGCCTGGCAGACCCTTACCCCATTCTATGGATGGACCATCATGGATCAAGTGGCCCACATCGCCTTTTTTGACCACGAAGCCCTGTTGGCCATTGAAGCGCCGGATCGGTTCAAACCCCGGGCCAGGGAGATCATGGATGTTTTATCTGCCGGGAAAAGCCTCAAGGCCCACACCAATGCCCTGTTGGGCATTGATGAACCCGGGGCGCTTTTGGATTTCTGGCGTCGATGTCGCTCCCAATTGCTGGCCCGGTTGGGGCAGATGGATGGAAAACAGCGCCTCACCTGGTACGGGCCGGACATGGGCTGCGCCTCCTTTGCCACGGCCCGGCTCATGGAAACCTGGGCCCATGGCCAGGATATCTTTGATGCCCTGGGAAAACAGCGGAACCCTGACCCGGGCCTCTACCACATTGCCCACCTGGCCGTGGCCGCCTTTGCCTGGAGCTTTAAGGTGAAAAAGCGGGCGGTGCCAGAGGTTCGGCCCTGGGTCCGCCTGGAAGGGCCCGGGGGGGAAATCTGGGAATGGGGGGACCCCAACTCCCCCGAAGGGATCCGGGGGCCTGCCCAGGCGTTCTGCTTGGTCACCACCCAGCGCCGCCATGTCCTGGATACGGCCCTGGAATGGGAGGGAAAGATTGCCGGGCAATGGCTGGAGATTGCCCAGGCCTTTGCCGGGGTCTCCCAGGAGGGGCCTGCCCCTGGAGAACGGATCATGGCATTTGAAAAAAACACCCTGAATCAATCATAAGGAAATGGATGGAATGGAAAAAATCAATAAAGTCATGATTCCCAACCGGGGGGAGATCGCTTGTCGCATCCTGGCCACCTTGAACCGCATGGGCATTGACGGGGTTCTGGCCCTCCACCCCCTGGACGGGGATTCCCCGGCTGCCGCCCTGGCCCCGGAAATTGTCTGGCTGGATGGAGAACCCCCGGTTTCCGCCTATTTGGACACGGAACAGATCATTGCGGCCTGCAAGGAAACCGGGGCCGATGCCCTCCATCCGGGATTTGGATTCCTGGCGGAAAACCCCGCCTTTGCCCGGCGCCTGGCCGAGGAGGGCATCACCTTCATCGGTCCTTTGCCCGACACCATGGAAATCATGGGGGACAAGGTGGCGGCCCGCAGCTTCTGTCTGGAACATGGGTTTCCCCTGGCCCCTTCGGTGACCCAGGGGGATTCCAGGGCGGCATTCCTCCGTGCCGTGGAAGAACTGGGTTTCCCTGTCTTGATCAAGGCCGCCGCCGGGGGCGGGGGCAAGGGGATGCAGATTGTGGAAACCCGGGAGGCCCTGGAGGGGGCCGTGGACCTGGCCCGGGCAGAGGCGGTCCGGGCCTTTGGCAATGATGAGGTCTATGCCGAGCGGTACCTGGCATCGGCCCGCCACATAGAGGTCCAGATCATGGCCGACCACCATGGCCATGTCCTCCATCTGGGGGAGCGGGATTGTTCCATCCAGCGCCGTTTCCAGAAGATCATCGAGGAAAGCCCGGCGCCGGGGCTGTCTGACGAAACGCGGACTGCCATGGCCGAAGCCGCTGTGGCGCTTGCCCGGCAGGAACGCTATCGCGGTGCCGGCACCGTCGAGTTCGTGCTGGATGCCGACAGCGAAGACTTCTATTTCC
>JAKSBM010000935.1 GCA_022361135.1 Desulfobacterales bacterium
CAAATATGCGCCAAATCCATGGACCATTCATGGCGCTTGACCCATTCAAAGGGAACTTTATTTTGAAAATCGCCATAAAAATCATTCCATCTGGAATATTTCACGAAATGGGTTGGGGGGATCTGCAAAACACAGAAAGAGAAGCGCCCGGGCCCAGCACAAGCATCCCTGGAAACAAATTGTATTGGAGGTTCCGGGTTAGAAGAAAATCTTCCCGGGATTGAGGATATTATCGGGGTCAAAAACCGATTTTATTCCCTTCATGATACGCCGCTCTGTCTCGCCGATTTCAAGGGCCAAATAGGGCATTTTCGTAATCCCTACCCCATGCTCGCCCGTGATGGTCCCACCCAGCCTCAGGGTTTCGGCAAAGAGCTGATCCACGGCCTTGTGGGCCCTGCGGGACTGATCTTCATCACTTTTTTCATACATGATATTGCAATGGATATTGCCGTCGCCGGCGTGGCCGAAACTGGCGATATTCAACCCGGACGATTTACGAAGTCCGGCAATGATTTCAACCATTTCAGGAATTTTTGAGATGGGCACCACAATATCCTCATTGATCTTATTGGGGGCCAGCTTATGCATGATGGGGGAGAGGGCCTTACGGGCCTCCCAAAGCTTCACCGACTCCTGTGATGAGGAGGCGGTTCTCACCTCAAGGGCACCGATGTCCCGGCAGATGCCGTCCACGGTTTCGGCTTCCTTTTCAACCATCTCCGGATCCCCGTCCAGCTCCAGGATAACCAGGGCCTTGACCCCTTCGGGCATGGGCAGGGAACGATGGGTCTGGAGCAGGTCAATGCAGGCATGGTCCAGGTATTCCACACAGCGGGGGCGCACCCCCTTTCCCATGAGGGTGGATATGGTTTTGGCGGCCAGATCCATGGAATCAAAATAGGCGGCCATGGTTTTCACGGCTTCGGGCTTGGCAATGAGGCGGAGGGTGATTTCAGTCACCACACAGAGGGTTCCTTCGGATCCCACGATGAGCCGGGTGAGGTCGTACCCGGCCACACCCTTGGCTGTGGCAACCCCTGTTTTAATGATTTCACCCGTTGGGGTTACGGCGGTCAGCCCCAGGATATAATCCCGGGTTACCCCGTACTTTACAGCCTTGGGCCCTCCGGCACACTCGGCCACATTTCCACCGATGCTACAAACGGCGGAACTGGCCGGGTCCGGGGGATAAAACAGTCCCTCGGCTTCAACGGCCGAATGGATGTCGGCCAGAATCACTCCGGGTTCCACCCGGGCAATGAGGTTTTCGGTATCAATTTCAAGGATTTGATCCATGCGGCTGGTCACCAGAACGATTCCGCCCTGGACAGGCACGGCACCGCCGGTCATGCCCGAGCCGCTTCCCCTGGGGATAACGGGGATTTTTTTTCGAGAGGCCAGCTTGAAAATCTCGGCAATTTCACGGCTGGTTTTTGGAAAGACAATGACTTGGGGCAGGAAGGAGCGCCCGGTGGCGTCATAGGAATAACAGAGGAGGTCTTCTTTGCTACGTGTGATGTGGTCCGGGCCGACAATGGCCGAAAGCTTTCGATATGTCGACCCGGAAAAACCCATCAAAATTTACCATTTTCCAGTTTATTGCTCAGGTAATTAATCTGCTCGTACATCTGCCCCCGCTGCTTCAGCTGCCGCTCAATGGCGTTGACCGAGTAAATGGCCGTGGCATGGTAGCGCTTAAAGCTGGCCCCGATTTTCTTAATGGGCTGCTTGGTATAGCGTCGGGCCAGGAACATGGCCACCTGCCGGGGTTTTACAATACGCTGCTTTCTGGACTTGGATATGATTTCCGATTCGGTGACGGAAAATTCATTGCAGACCAGCTTTTTGATCAGATCAATGGTGATCTGCTTTCTGGCCTTGACCATATTGACCAGCACCGACTGGGCCAGGTCAATATCAATGTTCTGGTTCATGAGCTGCCCCTTGGCCGTCACCCCGTAGAGCCCGCTTTCCAATTGGCGGACGTCGTCGGTGAGTTCCTGGGCAATGTATTCGGTCACGGACATGGGGATGGCACATCCCAGGCCCAGTGCTTTTTTCTGGAGGATTTTCACCCGGGTGGAGAAATCCGGTTTATCAATTTCCGTCACCAGCCCCATGCCCAGTCTGGACTTGAGCTGATCGTTGATTTTGGGGATTTCATCGGGGAGGTCGCAGCCGGAAAAGATGATCTTACGGTCGGCGTCCAGCAGGTAGTCCAGGGTCTGGGCCAGCTCCTTCTGGGTGGCCTCCTTACCGGACAGGAAATGGATATCTTCCAGGATGAGTACGTCACACTGGGTTCTATACTTATCCTTAAATTTTTGAATGCTGTTGTTTTTCAGCGCAAAGATCATCTCATTGGTAAAATCTTCCGCCGTAACATAATAAACCCGCTCGTTGGCTTCATTGGCCAGGATGTGGTGACCAACGGCCTGGGAAAGGTGACTTTTGCCCAATCCGGTCTTGCTGAGAAGATAGAGAACGTTGTTGCCCCGAATCCGGCCCTGGGCCAGGGAAAGGGAGGCAGAATAGGCAAAATTTGAATTATCCCCCACCACAAAATCATCAAAGGTATACCCTTTTTTCAGCATCCGGCCGCCGTTGAAACGCATATCAAACCCGGGCAGGGTCTGCTGTTCAACTTTCTTGGGGCTGGACGGGGTAAACAGGGTGGCAGCAAAGGATCCGCTTTCGGACCTCCGCCGTGGTCTGGGGGCGGGCACAGCCTTTTCTGCGGGGCGGGCGGCCTTCATGGTCATGCCGACGGCACCCTTGGCAATCCCGGCCTTTTTACCGCCAACGGTAAATTCGATATCTACGGCCTTGCCCAACCTATCAAATTCCTTTTTAAAGACCGGCAGATAATTTTCTTTAAGCCGCCGGGCACAGAATGAGTTAGGGCTTGAGAGCCGTATGCAGTTTTCTTCGGATCCAAGGAATTCAACAGGGTCGATCCACATTCGATAGCTGTGCTCGGGTAGGGATGCTTTGACCTGCGACTTAACCTGCGTCCAAAATGATTCCATGGTTTCCAAAAAAAATGACCTCTTCAAACAAATACAAAAATGAGTTGTGTAAAGTAAAATACCGAATTTAATAAGTGTAGCAAAGATTTTAACAGGCGTTAAAAAAGTAGCTTACGTTGTATGCGAAACCCTTTCCGGGGTCAAATCGAATAACAAGGGGTGAGACCCGTGGCAAAGCGCAAAATTCGATCAAGTATATCATATTGATTTTATTGGAAATATTTTGTGGAACAAAAATTTTCCCAAATATTACAGACAGTTCCCCAACCCCTTAGTTTTCAAGGACATATCGGCGATCCCCAATTTTTTCGCCAGGAACCCAATTTTTAAAATCTATGATTTACTTCGATTTGAGTCGATTTGCTTCGATTTACGCAAAAATTATCTTTTCGCGCCCAAACATAATTCTCACAATGGTTTCACAGCTTGCTTTTTTATTTTACATCCAGCCCTTTTCCAGACCCATTCCAGAAAAGCACCTGCTGTATTTACACTTTTTCCCTTCAATAGTATATTATTTTTTTCAACAACCCCAAAGAGACACCTTATATATGAAACCAAAGAGACCCTGCATCGGCATCACCATGGGAGACCCCTCGGGCATCGGCCCGGAACTGGTTGTAAAAACCCTGGCCTCCCCGGATACATTCAAGACATGCCGCCCCCTGGTCATCGGAGACGTGGCTGTCATGGAAGCGGCCCTGGCCCTGCTCGACCTTCAAATGGAAATCCATCCGGTCCGGGGCCCTGAATATGGGAAATACCGCCCCGGTGTCCTGGATATCCTCCCCCTGTCCCAGCTGTCTCCCCCCTTTGCCGGCCCCGACTTTCCCACACCGGAAACCGGGACCGCCATGCAGGACTACATCCTAAAGGGCATTGAACTGGCCATGACCAATGAGATCCAGGCCCTGGTCACCGGCCCCATCACCAAGACCGGGCTGGCCCGGGCCGGCTCCGCCTTCCACGGCCACACCGAACTTTTGGCCCATGAAACCGGCACGGAGAATTTCGGCATGATGATGGCCGGGGACCGGCTCAAGGTGGTTCTGGCCACCATCCACATCCCCTTGTCCAAAGTCCCGGAAGAACTCACCCGTGAAAGGCTCATGCGCATCATCCGTCTCACCCACGACAGCCTGAAGGATCGGTTCGGCATGGCACAGCCCCGCCTGGCCGCCGCCGGACTCAACCCCCATGCCGGAGAGGAGACCCTCTTCGGCACCGAAGAGCGGGACACCATCACCCCCACCCTGGAAGCGGCCCGGAAGGAAGGGATCGACATCGACGGCCCCCTGCCCCCGGACACGGTTTTTTTCCACGCCAACAACGGCAGATACGATGCCGTGGTCTGCATGTACCACGACCAGGGCCTGATTCCATTTAAACTGCTTCACTTTGAAGACGGGGTCAACACCACCCTGGGCCTGCCCATCATCCGCACCTCCGTGGACCACGGCACCGCCTACGACATTGCCTGGCAGGGCATTGCCAAGGAAGACTCCATGATCCAGGCATTGAAAATGGCCGTTCTCCAGGCCAACAACAGGACCGATTATCCATGAAAATGGAAAACATCATCATCCAGGGGGCCCGGGAGCACAATTTAAAAAACATTGATGTGACCATCCCCCGGAACAGCCTCACCGTGGTTACCGGTTTATCCGGTTCCGGTAAATCCACCCTGGCCTTTGACACCCTCTATGCCGAAGGCCAAAGGCGGTATGTGGAATCCCTGTCCACCTATGCCCGTCAATTCCTGGGCCAGATGGACAAACCCGATGTGGACAATATCATAGGACTCTCCCCGGCCATTGCCATCGAGCAGAAGACCGCCTCCCACAATCCCAGATCCACCGTGGGTACGGTCACGGAAATCTACGACCACCTGCGCCTTCTATTTGCCCGGGTGGGCCGCCCCCATTGCCACAAATGCGGCAGCCCCATCACGGCCAAAACCGTGGACCAGATCAGCGATGAAATCCTGGCCCTGCCGGAGAAGACCAAAATCATCCCCCTATCCCCCCTCCTGGACAATCAGATGGGGGACCATAAAAAGACCCTGGCCGGCCTGGCCAAGGACGGTTTTGCCCGACTGCGCATCAATGGAAAAATGCATCGCATTGAAGAGGTTCCCGACCTTGATCCGGACCAGGCCCACACCCTGGATGTGGTGGTGGACCGGCTGGTGATCAAGGAAGGCATTGAAAAACGGTTGGCCGATTCCCTGGAACTGGCCCTGGCCCTGTCCGAAGGCCGGGTCATCCTCCACAACATGGACCAGACCGGCGACACCCTTTTCAGCGAAAAGGCCTCCTGCCTGGATTGCGGCATCTCCTACCCGGAACTGACCCCGGCCGCCTTTTCCTTCAACTCCCCCCATGGGGCCTGCCCCCATTGTGACGGCCTGGGCACGGTCACGGAATTCGACCCCGACCTGGTGGTTCCCGATGGGGCCATCTCCCTGCGCCAGGGAGCGGTTTTGCCCTGGCAGAACCGGGATTCAGTCCAGCACATGGAATTCCTGGACGCCCTGGTCACACATTATAAGGAAGACATATACAAACCCTTTAAGGCACTGGCCCCCAAATTCCAGAGGGTCATCCTCTTTGGCTCCAAAAAGGAAGAGATTCCCTTTTACGTGGAACGGGCCGGGAAA
>JAKSBM010000555.1 GCA_022361135.1 Desulfobacterales bacterium
CTCACCTCCACGGTTTCCTGCGATCTGAACCGAGACAAGGATGCCTTTGACCTGTTCCAGTCGGCCTTTCCGGCCGGCACCCTCACCGGGGCGCCAAAAATCAGGGCCATGGAAATCATTTCAGGACTTGAAAAAAATCCCAGACAGATATATGGCGGTGCCGTGGGTTATATTTCCTTTACCGGAAACATGGATTTTGCCATCACCATCCGCACCGCGGTCATGGAAGACGGAATGCTCTCCGTCCGGGCCGGTGCCGGGATTGTCCATGACTCAGACGCAAAATCAGAATTGGAAGAATGCCAAAACAAGGCAAAAAGTGTTGAAGCCGCCCTCGGGTTGGCCCTTTCAACCCAGAACGGAGATAAACAATGAAAATCGTCCTCATCGACAACTACGACTCCTTTACCTTTAACCTGGTCCACTACATCAAAAATGCAGGGGCCGAGGTCCAGGTCTTTCGCAACGACGCCCTGACGGTGGAGGAACTCACAGCCATGCAGCCCGATGCCGTGGTGATTTCCCCCGGGCCGGGCCGGCCCGAGGATGCGGGGATCTCCCTGGAGGTGATCAAAAAACTGTCGGGCAAGCTCCCCATCCTGGGGGTCTGCCTGGGTCACCAGAGCATTGCCCAGACCTTTGGGGGAACCATTATCCAGGCCAAGGAAATCATGCACGGAAAAACCTCCCAGGTGAAATCCAACGGCCAGGGAGTATTCAAGGGCATGGACAAACCCTTCACCGTCATGCGCTACCATTCTTTGGCGGTCCAGGAATCCGACCTTCCGGACTGCCTGGAGGTCACGGCCCGCACCGACGACGGGGAAATCATGGGGCTGCGTCACAGGGAACACCCCACCCAGGGGGTCCAATTCCACCCTGAATCCTTCATGACCAGCGTGGGCAAGCGCCTCATCCGAAACTTTGTCCAGGGGGTGTAAATGGAATTCACCCAGGGACTCAAACAGATTATTTCCGGCCGGGACCTCTCCCGGGAGGAGATGGCGGCCATGGTGACGGATATTTTCTCCGGCACCGTTCCCCAATCCTGCATCGGGGCCTTCATGGCCGGGCTGGCCGCCAAGGGGGAAACCCACGAAGAACTGGCCGGGGCCGCCGCTGCCATGCGCCGGAAAGCCGTGCGCATCCAAAGCCTCAACCCCGTGACCATCGACACCTGCGGCACGGGTGGAGACGCCTCGGGCTCCTTTAATATTTCCACCACCACGGCCTTTGTCCTGGCCGGGGCCGGGGTCACCGTGGCCAAGCACGGCAACCGGTCCATCTCCAGTCAATGCGGCTCCGCCGATGTCCTGGAAGCCCTGGGGGTGAACCTGGATGTGGAACCGGAGATTGTGGAGGAGGCGGTGAACGATCTGGGCATCGGCTTCATGTTTGCCCCCCGGTTCCACGGGGCCATGGGCCATGCGGCCCAGGCCCGGAAGGAATGCGGCATCCGCTCCATCTTCAACATGCTGGGCCCCTTGACCAACCCGGCGGCGGCCTCCTGCCAGGTGTTGGGGGTCTTTGCCCCGGAACTGACCGAAATGTTCGCCCTGACCCTGGACCAGCTGGGGGTGAAACGGGCCTTTGTGGTCCACGGCCACGACGGCATGGATGAAATCACCACCACCGACCTCACCCGGGTCTCGGAACTCAACCAGGGCCAAATCAAGACCTATGACCTGGATCCCTTGGAATTTTTCGATGCCCTGGCAGATCCAAAGGAGCTCCAGGGAGGGGATGCCCAAACCAATGCGGGAATGATCAAGGCCATTCTGGCCGGGGAGAGCGGGCCCAGGCGGGACATCATCCTCATCAACAGCGCCGCCGGCCTGGTGGCCGCAGGCAGGGCCGATACAATCAAGGCGGGCATTGCCCAGGCAAAAACCGCCATTGATTCCGGCGCCGCCATGGAAAAACTCACCGCATTGGTTGAATTCACACAGGAGAACGGCAAATGAAAATCCAGGGATTCCTAGAAGCGGTCCTGGCCGCCAAAACCGATGAAATCGCCCGGGCCCGCCAATCCATCAGCGAAGCCACCCTGCGGAGCGATGCCGAGCAGACCCAGGCCCGGGCCAGTATCATGGAGGCCCTGGCACAGTCCAGCCACGACGATCCCGGGATCATCGCGGAAATCAAAAAAGCCTCCCCCTCCCAGGGGGATATACGGCCCAACCTGGACGTGAAAACCCAGGCCGACGCCTATACCAAGGGTGGGGCCAGGGCCATTTCCGTCCTCACGGAGCCCCGGTATTTCAAGGGCAGCATCCAGGACCTGGAAGCGGCCCGGGAGGTGAGCCCCCTGCCCCTGCTGCGCAAGGATTTCATTGTATCCTCCTACCAAATTTTCGAGGCCAAGCGGGCCGGGGCCTCTTCGGTCCTCCTCATCACCACCCTCCTCTCCTTGAACCAGCAGAAGGACTACACCGCCCTGGTCCGGGAGCTGGGCATGGAACCCCTGGTGGAAATCAATTCCGAATGGGAATTTGAACAGGCCTACCAAAGTGATGGCCGCCTGGTGGGGATCAACAACCGGAACCTGACCACCCTCAAGGTGGACCCGGACGCGGCCCGCAGGGTCACGGCCATCATCCCGGAGGATGTCCTGCCCGTGGCCGCCTCGGGCATCCATGGCAGGGAACAGATCGAACAACTTTCCGACACCCGGCTTTGCAACTTCCTCATCGGGGAAAGCATTGTCCGTTCCCCGGATCCCAAAGCCTTCATCCGTGAATTGCGGGGCAAACAAGATGATTCCCCGGAAGAATAATCCCCCCCTGCCGGGGCTTCCCCGGGCCGACATCCACGTGAAAATCTGCGGTCTCACCCAGCCGGACAACGCCAGGGATTGCGCCCGGGCCGGCGCCCACATCATCGGCCTGGTCTTCCACCCCCCAAGCCCCCGCCATGTGGAAACGGACCAGGCCCGGGCCATTGTCCGGGCCCTGCCTGAATCCACATTGAGTTACGGGGTTTTTGTGGACCGGGAGTTTGATTTCATCATGGAAACGGCAGATACATGCGGCCTCTCCGGGGTTCAGCTCCACGGCAACGAGGCCCCGGAACTGGTCAACCGCCTGCGGGGGGAAGGACTGGGCGTCATCAAGGCGTTATTCGCCTCCCGGCCCCCGGAATTCCACCAGGCCGGGGCCTACGAAAACGCCCATGGTCTCCTGGTGGAATGCGGCCGGGGAAAATTGCCCGGGGGCAATGCCCGGGCCTGGGATTACCAATTGCCCCCAAAGACCATAGACCGCTCCCGTCTTATCCTGGCCGGGGGCCTTACCCCGGACACCGTTGCCCGGGCCCTTGCCCAGGCCCGCCCGGCCGCCGTGGACCTGTCATCGGGCGTGGAATCGGCCCACGGGATCAAGGATATGTCCAAGGTCAAGGCACTCATGGCGGCATTGGCCATTCAGAAGCCATAGGCCTTTCCCATGCCGGCCCATGGTTGCCCCTGATATCTCCACATCCATGGGATCTGTTTTGGGATTACGCCCGGAACAAGAAAATATACCCCGTCCCAAACCGGATTCAACGAAAAACACATCCCCACAATCCGGATCCATACTTTTATGGTGAATCTGAAAACATCGTTCCGATTGAACGGACTCGAAAATCTCTTGGGTAAAACCAAACAATCATATCCCATGCAATTGAAAGCGGTTTTGTTTGATTAAAACGGAGTTGAAAAATCCTCTCCCTCTTGTTTCGGAACAAAGACTATATTTGCAATGAATCGATTCCACAGCGGTTCTCAAAAATATGTTCCGAAACCATGGATAAGGTTTGCGATGAATCGGAGTTATCCCATGTACGAAATCAGGCCCAATCCAGTCGGAATATTATTTTGAAAATCCACGATGGTTTAAAAACCTTTCCAACACGGTTGACTGTGGGATTTACCAATCACACCTGGAGAATCAGGTGATGGCGGGGGGATGGAGATGGAGCGGGCGTTAAAGATCCCGGCAGCTTCTGGGCGAATGGTGGGATCGTTCCCAGCTGTTGCGGTCAGGGCGACCGCAACGGTGGCAGCGAAATCTCCCCCCCATGGTCACCGGGTGGGGAGAAAAACCTTCAAATCAAATGGGCTCAGCCATGGAAGGGGGCAACCGCTAAAATGACAGCGGCATAGAGACAGGCAAAGCCCCCAACCGCAGGGATCAAAACACTCCGGCATCGGCTGGGGAAAGTGGCCAATGGATTTTCTTGGAAGTAGAATTCTAAAAAGAATATGAAAACCCCGCTCCGATCATCCCCAAAAAGCCCAATAAATCAGCGAACCAGCAAATGGCTCCCCGGATAGATTTTATCCTTGGCCGACAACTTGTTCAGCGACCGGAGTTGGGCCACGCTGATATTATACTTCTTTGAAATCCGCCAGAGGGTTTCCCCCTTTTTCACGGTGTGGAAGACGGGCTTTTTCTTGGCAGTGGATTTGACCGGGGCTTTGACCTTGGCTGCCACCTTCTGGACCGATGACTTGGGCTTGGCCTTGGGTTTGGATTTCACCACCCGGGGCTTGGAAGCGCTGACCTTTGCCACCCGGGATTGAAGGGCGTTCAACTTCTTTTCCATGCGGGCCATGCGATCCCCCAGGGCATCGTACTTCAGCATGACCCGGGTTTCCATACGGTCCACCTTTTCTTCGGCCTGGGCCATGCGTTGGCCCGATGGCGCCCCGTCCACGGACACCGGGGAGAGGTCACCATCTCCGCCTTCACTCAAGCGGGCCAGGGTGGCTTCCACCGCCTCCAGCCGTTTGAGGAGTTCGCCGTTGGCGACTTGGGAGTCGGGTCCGCTGCCCTGCCGGGGGATAAACATGTAATACACCAGCGTTATCAGGGCCAGGGCAATGACCAGGATAAGTACCACTTCCTGGGGCTTAAGCAGGGAACTGCTCTTCTTAGCAAGTGCCGTACCCTGGGTACTGGAACCTGACGCCTTCGGCTTTGGTGGAATCTGGGGACTGGGTCTTTCCATGTTGACCATCCTTTTTCACTTTTCATCCATTTGTTTTTACTTCATATCACGTTGAGGCATTTTGTAAACCTCGGGCCGGGATTTTCATTGGATCCCCTGGTCCGCGCCCAGTTTCCCGTTGAACATAAGTCCCGGAGTATGTTAGAGTTCCAGGCACATAACAACTCCAAAGACCCCAATCAGGTAGAGATATGAAATCCTTTGTAAGGCGTTTATTTTTCCCCGTTTTCCTCATTTTTGCCCTGATCGTTTCCCTGGCCGGCATCGCCAGTTGCGAACCGGAAATATTCACCAACAAATTGGGCATGCGCTTTGTCCTCATCCCGGCCGGGAGCTTTGTCATGGGCAGCCCGGAATCGGAAACCGGGCGGCAATGGAATGAAAAACGCCACCGGGTCATCATCTCCAAAAGCTTTTACATGGGGGAAACCGAAGTTACCCAGGGCCAGTGGGATCGCCTGGTTTCACCCAATCCATCTTCCTTTAAACTGGGGAAGAATTACCCCGTGGACACGGTCTCCTGGAACCAGGCCATGCAGTTCATCGCCTTCCTCAACCGGTTTACAAAAACACAAAAAGATCGCCTTCCCACCGAGGCGGAATGGGAATATGCCTGCCGGGCTGGCTCCAGCCAGGCCTTCAGCAGCGGCCCCATCACCACCGTGGGCTGCAATAAAATGGAACCCGCCCTGGTGAAGAGCGCCTGGTATTGTTACAACTCGGGCCTGGGCAACCCGCCCCGGGATTTCAAGCCCCATCCGGTGAAACAGCTCAAGCCAAACAAATGGGGGCTCTACGACATGCACGGCAATGTTCAGGAATGGGTACTGGACGCCTGCAAATGGCGGAACATCCTCAGGGCCAGGGTGGGGGTGATCACGGATACCTACGAAGACAATATTGTGGATCCCCTATCCAGAAAGGGGGACCACCGCGTCATCCGGGGCGGAGGCTGGCACCAGAGCCCCAAATACCAGCGCAGCGCCTGGCGGGGCTATTACAAACCCGTTGCCAAGCGAAACAGCCTGGGTTTCAGATTGGTTCGGATGAAATAGATTTCCGGCCGTAGAACCGGGCCAGGAAAAGGCCCGGCCCCAGCATGAACGCATCCCGGATCAAGAGCCAGACCGCATCGGAGGTCTGCCCCCCACCGGTGACGGAAAAACAGCCGCAATCAAAGGAATGGCCCCGGGCCAGGTTGAAGCTGATCATGGCCATGAAGACCAGCAGCAGCCCATTGACGATGAACAATGCCGATGGCGCCCAGATCCCCAGGATCAACAAAAGGCCGGCCCCCATTTCAATCCAGGGCAGCCAGATGGCCAGCAGATTGATCAGGGCACCGGGGAGAAGATCATACCCGTAAATAATTTTGGCAAAGGCTGAAGGATCCTGGATCTTGGGCCAGGCTGCCGTGACAAAGGCCAGTCCTAGACCCAGACGAATCATTGGGAAAAGATAGCCCCATTTGGGTTTAATATTCCACATCAAAGCCCATCTCCTCCCATTCTTCAAATCCACCTCCGTATACCTTTACCCCGGTAAATCCCATCTCCCTCAACCGTTTGGCAAAGGTATGGCTGTCGCTGCACGTGAAACCGGAACAATAGAGGAGGATGGGGGAATCCTTGGAAGCCACCTTGATGAAATCCCCCATATTGTCGTCAAACTCAGCCAGGGGAAAGGAAAGTGCACCGGGCAGATGCCCCTGGTCATAGATATCCTTCAGCCGCACATCAATGAGGAGCCGCTGCCTTTCGCGGATGATCCGTCTCACCTCAAGGGGATTGTCAATCTCCACCTCGGGCAGGACGGCATCGGCCTTTGAACGGGCGGTGATCACCCCCTGTTCCGTGTCCCACTGGCCCACCCATTGAATTCCCACCGGTGAAAAATGATTCACGGCCAGGGAAAGGGGGAGCAATGCCAGGACCAATACCAGGGCCCGGCCAATTATCTGTTTATCCATGGTAGATCAACTAAATTCGATTTTTAATGTCCTGGAAAACCCGGAGCCGCTGCTCGGCCACCAACAATTCCATCCATTGCTCCATGAGCCCCTTGACCCGGCCCTGGGCATCCTGGGATTCCAGCGGGCCCTCCTGGGC
>JAKSBM010000875.1 GCA_022361135.1 Desulfobacterales bacterium
CGGGGCGGAAATCATCAAGATCTATCCCATCAAGCCCACCTTTGATCCCTGGAATACCGTGCTCATCGGCCTCCAGGTCCACCGGGGCAAGGAGAGCATCCTTTTGGACATAAAGTCGGAAAAGGGGCGGGAGGCCTTCAACCGCATGGTGGAATGGGCCGATGTGGTCACCTTCAACGGTCCCCATCGTCAATTGGAGCCCCTGGGATTGGACAAGGAGAGTCTGGCGCGCATCAATCCCCAGTGCATCCTCTTCCATTTGGACTGCTGGGGCGGCCCCAAGCGGGGGCCCAAGACCGACCATGTGGGGTACGACGACCTGGTCCAGGCGGCCACGGGCATCATGGCCCGGTTCGGGGGCTCCATTGAAACCCCGGAGGAGCACGCCCACCTGGGCACCATTGACGTCCTCACCGGGTTTGCCGGGGCCTTTGCCGTGGGCACGGCCCTGTTCCAGCGGGGGCGCACGGGCAAGCCCGATGTGGCCCGGACCTCCCTGGCCGCCTGCGGCCAACTCCTCCAGGCCCCCTTTACCTATGATTATGAGGGCCGGGGGCCCTTTAACGAGCCCTCGGGTCGCCACATCAAAGGCGATGGTCCCCTCTACCGCTGTTACCCGGCCCGGGACGGATGGTTTTTCCTGGGCATGGTGGATCGGCCCGTGGCCGACCTGGCCGGGGTGCCCGGATTGGAGGAGGTGGCGAGAGTGGAGTCGGATGAGCTGGAAAACTGGCTTACCAAGGTCTTCCAAACCCGGGACCGGGACCATTGGGTTGCGGCCCTCCATGGTTTGGACATCGGGGCCACCCCCCTGAATTCCCTGGGTGAATTGCGGGAAGCCTATTCCAGCAGCCAGGAGACCGGGCCCCACGGCGCCGGTTCCACCTTCCAGTTCACCCGGTACGACAACCACCCCGCCGGCCGGCGCATCGACATCATCGCCCCCTGTTCCATCCGGCCTGAATTTGCCGCCCTCACCGTGCCCCCGCCGGCGGAGAAATACGGGAAGGAAACCCGGGATATCCTGGCCCGGTTCGGCTACAGCCCGGAGGAAATTGATGGAATGATTGAAAACAACCAGGCTTCGGAAAGCTGGAGCCAACAGTACATGCCCGATTAAGGAGAGCCATTGTGAAACACGACGACTACAAAGCCCTGTTCCAGCCCCTGGTGCTGGGGGGCGTGGAATTGAAGAACCGCATCGCCATGGCCCCCATGGGGGTGGAATACATGACCGAGGCCGACGGCAGTCTCAATCGCCGGGTGGTGGACTATTATCTGGAACGGGCCCGCAACGGGGTGGGCCTGCTCATCTGCTCGGTGTTCAAGGTGGAAAACCAGGTGGAGCAGCTGGAGGAAAGCACCCCCATGATCACCGAGTCTTCCCTGAATTACCTGGGGGAACTCTGCCAGGCCGCCCACAGTTTCGGCACCCGGGTTTTTGTCCAGCTTTCCGCCGGGTTTGGCCGGGTCACATTTCCTTCTATCCTCCGGGGGCCCTGTGTCTCCCCCTCGGACAATACCAATTTCTGGGATCCCTCCATCCCCTGCAAACCCCTGGAAAGGGATGAGATCCAGGCCATTGTCCGGGCCTTTGGAGAGACGGCGGAACGCCTGGTCATTGCCGGGGCCGACGGCATCGAACTCCACGGCCACGAAGGCTATCTCTTTGACGAGTTCACCACCCCCTTGTGGAATCGGAGAACCGATGAATACGGGGGCAGTCTGGAAAACCGCCTCCGCTTCCCCGTGGAATGTCTGGAATCCATCCGGGACAGGGCCGGGGACAAATTGGCCGTGGTCTACCGTTTTGGATTAAAACATTATCTCAAGGATGCCCGCCACGGGGTCCTGCCCGGGGAAGAATATGTGGAGGTGGGCCGGGACATCCCCGAGGGCATTGAAATGGCCAAGCAATTGGAGGGGGCCGGTTTTGACAGCCTCCACGTGGATGCGGGCTGCTATGAGAGTCATTATTGGCCCCATCCCCCCATCTACCAGAAGCATGGCTGCATGGCGGACATGGCGGCCCGGGCCAAGGCCGCGGTCTCCATCCCGGTGATCGGGGTGGGCCGCCTGGACAAGCCCGAGGTGGCGGCCCGGGTGGTGAGGAACGGGGAAATGGACATTGCCGCCATTGGCCGGGGCCTTTTGGCCGATCCCCATTGGGCGGACAAGCTTCGGTTCGGCCGGGATGACCAGATCCGCCCCTGCATCGGCTGCTACGACGGCTGTTTTGAAGCCTATTCCAAATTTCGCCCCATCTCCTGCGCCGTGAACCCCACCTCGGGCCGGGAGGCGGATTACCGCCTCACCCCGGCTTTGGACGTCAAAGATGTCCTGGTGGTGGGCGGGGGCGTGGCCGGCATGGAAGCGGCCCGGGTGGCAACCCTGCGGGGGCATCGGGTCACCCTCCACGAACGGGCGTCTGCCTTGGGCGGCACCGTGAACCAGGCGGCCGTACCCGAGTTTAAAAAGGATCTCCGTCGTCTTCTGGCTTGGTATGGCCAGCAGATGGAGGACGCCGGGGTAAAGGTGGTGTTGAATTCC
>JAKSBM010001022.1 GCA_022361135.1 Desulfobacterales bacterium
CCGGAGCTGACGGGGGGAGGAAGATTCCGCTACCTCCGGACGTGATTGGCAAATTCGACGGTCAACCCTGTTGGAAGGCGTTTAAACCATCGTGAAGATAGTCCATGGTTTTGGAACATTTATTTGAGGACGGAAGCAGTGCGGCCCGGCGTTTCCACCCTATTGGGAGATTGCCTGGACCCGGTGGCGGCTTCCCTTTTCATCCATGGGCAGTTCCAGGGTCTGGTCCTGGCTGACCGTGATGGTTTTTTCCAGATAATAATAATCGGGATGGCGCAGGGCGATTTTATATTTCCCCGGGTAAAGAAAAAGCTGTCCGTATTCCCCATGGCCCATTTCCCGGGTTTCTCTTAAATACCGGGGCATCCCGTCCACGGCAATTTTCAAATGTTCTTGGTGGGTGAAATGGGGGGCCAGGATCGATTCCGGTGCGGGCACCTTGAAGAGCGGGGTCAGGGTGATTCGGGCCCGGAGCGGCCACCGTGAGTCATTATCGGCAGGAACAAGGGAGATCCGGTGGAATCGATCTTTGAAGATGTTCCGGGCCACATCCCGGATGAGGGGATCCATGGAAAGCTGGCGGTCCAGCTTATCCAGGCGACGGGTGGACATGAGCCGGCCACTGGCGGTGTGGATGATTTCAAAGTCGGACATCCCCCCGTGGCCGGGGTGGGCATCGGGGAGGTCGGCAATGGCATAGGATTTGGGATAATCAATGCCCAGATCCCGGGCCGCCACCTCTGTGAATCCGTTGAGTTTGAAATAATTGGTGAATAGATGGCATGGGGATTCCGGAAGGATGCGGATGGGAATCCGGCCCCGGTCATTGGTCAAGCCCTTGTTCCCAATGGCGGCCTGGAGGTTTGCCGTGGTTTTGACCTGGATGGATTCCCCGGCGGCAACCCGGTGTTCCCCCACCAGCCGTTCCAGGGTCTTCCATTTTCCCCGGGAGGTTTTTTCTGGATACACCCAGATTTTCCGCTGCTGGGACAATGTCACATCTGCCGTGGACAGTTCCAGGGTGAGATCCAGCGCCTGGGGTTTGAGGCCTTCAAATCCCATGGTGGCATCTTCCGGGACATTTCCATCGGTGTAGTGGAGCCAGAAATAGGGGGGCTTGATTCGGGATTTCAGGCCGCAATATTTACACTGGGTCTGTTTTCGGGCGGGGTGGGATTCCACCACCGTCATCTGGATGTCCGGGGCTCCCGGGATTGTGCGCTGTTCATAATAGGTCCGAATGTGCCGGGGCTTGGATGCACATGAAATCAGGAAGAGGAGGAATCCGACGAGCAGGAATTTACGCATACATTTCCCTTTGGTTTTGGGGTCAAACGAATCTGGTGAGACTTTTGGGTTTAAACATGGGGTTATTGGGTCCGGTGCCCGTTTCAGGAATAGATCCGTTCCAAGATCGGCAGTATCCTTTTATTCCTTGATTGGGGTGTGGGTAAAACCCGAGGATTGCCCATGTCTGGGGATGGTCCTGAATACGGGTCGCCGAGCCCCGGACCATTTTCCGGGACTCGACGGTCTGTTTTCAGCTGGTGAAAAAGTCCTTAAAGGCTGAGATGACCTTGTCAATGTCGTTCCGGTGGATTCCCAGGTGGGTGACCAGGCGGAGGTGGGGATCATCGTCCACGAGGATGCCCCGCTCCTTCATGTGGGCGGCCAGGCGGGTCATGTCCCCCGCCATGTCGGCAAAGAGGATATTGGTTTGGACGCTTTCCGGGACAATGGAGATCCCCTGGATCTCCGACAGGCCCTGGGCCAGGATCCGGGCATTGTCGTGGTCCTGGGACAGGCGGTCCACATGGTGCTCCAGGGCATGGAGACCGGCGGCGGCAATGATGCCGGCCTGGCGCATGCCTCCCCCCACCATCTTCCGCCATCTTCGGGCGGTGTCAATGAAGGGTTTGGGGCCGCAGAGGATCGACCCCACCGGTGCCCCCAATCCCTTGGACAGGCAGCAGGAAATCGTGTCAAAATGTTGTGTGATTTCCCGGACGTCCAGCCCCAGTTTCACGGCGGCGTTGAAGACCCGTGCCCCATCCAGGTGGAGGCCCAGGTTGTGGTCCCGGGTGAAGGTGCGGGCCCGGGCCAGGTAGTCCATGGGCAGAACCCGGCCGGCGGTGGTGTTCTCCAGGCAGAGGAGGCGGGTGCGGGCAAAGTGGAAGTCGTCGGGCTTGATCACCGAGGCCACCCGGTCCAGGTCCAGGGTGCCGTTGACCTCAAATTCCAAAGGCTGGGGCTGGATGGAGCCCAGAACCGCTGCTCCGCCGGCTTCGTATCGATAGGTGTGGGCGGTCTGCCCCACAATGTATTCCTCCCCCCGCTGGCAATGGGAGAGCAGGCCCAGAAGGTTGCTTTGGGTCCCGGAGGTGCAATAGAGGGCTGCTTCCGTTCCCAGGATTTCGGCCGCCCGTTCCTCCAGGCGGTTCACCGTGGGATCTTCTCCATATACATCATCCCCCACGGCTGCGTCGGCCATGGCCCGGCGCATTTCCGGTGTGGGGCGGGTAACCGTGTCGCTTCTCAAATCAATGTAATCCATGTTCAGTCCTTTTCCCCAATGTATTTGATGGAACTCCAAGGAAGTTCTATAGCATAAACCATGTGGAAGAACAGCAGGGGAATTGATTATCCCTGAAAAACCATACATAATGGCCCGGAACCTGATATGAAATCCAAATTTTAAGACAGAGGATGAACAATGAAAATATCACCCGATACCACCCGCATCGGTTTCATCGGCCTGGGCGTCATGGGCCGGAGCATGGCCGGCCACATCCTGGACAAGGGATATGAACTCCACGTTTACACCCGGACCGAATCCACCGCCGGCGATTTGCTCGACAGGGGTGCGGTCTGGGCCGAGAGCCCGGCGGCCCTGGCACAGGCCGTGGACCTGGTCATCACCATTGTGGGCTATCCCAGCGATGTGGAAGGGGTTTGGCTGGGTGACCAGGGGATCCTGGCCCATCTGGCCCAGGGGAGCATGGCCATCGACATGACCACCTCGGATCCGGCCCTGGCGGAAAAGCTGTTTGCCACGGGGGCGGAAAGGGGCATTGCCGTTCTGGATGCCCCGGTGTCCGGGGGGGATCTGGGGGCACAGAATGCCACCCTTTCCATCATGGTGGGGGGGGAAGAGGACGATTTCCACCGGACCCGGCCCATATTTGAAGCCATGGGGAAAAACATCGTCCTCCAGGGGAAAGCCGGGGCGGGGCAGCACACCAAGATGGCCAACCAGATCGCAATCGCTGCGGGCATGGTGGCCATGTGCGAGTCCCTGTCCTATGCCAAAAAAGCCGGCCTGGATCCGGACACGGTCCTGGCCAGCATCGGGCAGGGGGCAGCCGGCTCCTGGTCATTGAACAATCTGGGACCCCGGATCATCAAAGGGGATTATAGTCCCGGGTTCTTTGTGAAGCATTTCATCAAGGACATGGGCATTGCCCTGGCTTCGGCCCGTTCCATGGGGTTGGACACCCCGGGGCTGGATCTGGCCCATTCCCTCTATGAAAAGCTGGCCGCCCAGGGCGGAGAGGATCTGGGAACCCAGGCCCTCTATCAATTGTTTGCGTAACCGGGGCGGAATCATATGATGGGACTGACCGCCCTGGGCCTCTGGGGCATGTTTTTATCGGCATTTCTGGCGGCCACCATCCTTCCCCTGGGATCGGAGGTGGTGCTCACGGCCCTCCTCCTGGGGAAATACGATCCCGGCCCGGTTCTGGCCGTGGCCACCCTGGGCAACGTCCTGGGGGCGGTGGTGAATTATGCCATGGGGGCATGGGGGAGCCAATGGGTGATCTCCCGCTGGTTTGCCGGCAGCCGGGCCGAGGTGGACCGGGCCATGGAGCGCTTCCGGCGCTGGGGGAGCTGGTCCCTTCTATTGGCCTGGGTTCCGGTCATCGGGGATCCCTTGACCGTGGCCGCGGGCATGGTCCGTGTGGGCATGGTGCGGTTTTTGGTTCTGGTGACCCTGGGCAAGGGGCTGCGGTATTGGGTGCTGGCCCAGGGGGTTTTGGCGCTTTAGATTTAAATTTGTATTCGTGAATTTGTTGTGCCGGTTACCTTGGCTTTAATGGGAACCATACTTTGAGAATCCCCAGGGATTCGGAATGCATTCCCTTGGATGAATTTAAGCCGGTGGGAATGCTTTTGAAGGGGGCTTGGATCGGTCTGATCTGGAAATAATTCCGGGATTGGGTTGAATGGTTTTTCCGGTTTCCGAATCACTGGCAGAATAAAAAATGCCGCAACTCCGTGGGGAGTTGCGGCATTTTTAATGTGTACCGAATGCGGGCCATGCCCGGATTCCAGCGTGGGAATTTGGCTATTCCCTGCTGCGGGGCAGAACCAGGTTGAGGCCCACGCCCAGGATGCCGGCCAGGCCGATGCCCTGGAGCTGGAATTGGCCGGCGGAAAAGCTCATGCCGCCGATGCCGAAGATGAGGATAAGGGCCACGATGGCCAGGTTTCGGGCTTCCATGAGGTCTTCACCGGATTTTACCAGGGTGTTGAGGCCAACGACCATGATGGCGCCGAAGAGCAGGAGCATGATCCCGCCCATGACCGGTGTGGGGATGGTCTGGAGCAGGGCGCCCAGCTTGCCCACAAAGGAGAGCAGGATGGCGGCGATGGCGGCCCAGGTCATGATGGCCGGGTTAAAGGCACGGGTCAGGGCCACGGCCCCGGTGACTTCGGAATAGGTGGTGTTGGGCGGTCCCCCCAAAAAGGAGGCGATGGAGGTGGCCACGCCGTCGCCCAACATGGTGTTTTCCACCCCGGGTTCCTTGAGGTAATCCTTGCCCGTTACCCCGGAGATGGCCATGACGTCGCCAAAGTGTTCAATGGCCGGGGCAATGGCGA
>JAKSBM010000123.1 GCA_022361135.1 Desulfobacterales bacterium
CCAAACGATTCGGCGCACCTGCCAAATCCTAGACGCGTATAAGGAATATAGACATGGCGAAGATAGAATCATCCTTTAAGAACATGGTATTGGCCCTGCCCATCATCACCATTATCTCGGCCCTGGCCGTAACCAGCGTCTACCTGGTGACCAAGGAACCCATTGCCCTGGCCCAGAAGGCAAAGCAGGAACGGGCCATCCGCGAGGTCATCCCGGAGTTTGATGAGCTCAGGACCGCACAGGTCACCCTGGACAACCAGGACGTCATCCACATCAACAAGGGCCTTAAGGGCAACGAACTCATCGGCTATGCCGTGGAAACCTTTTCCGTGAAAGGCTATGACCCCACCCCCATTAAAATCATGGTGGGATTCAAACCCGACGGAAAAATCATCAACACCGCCGTGATCCAGCAGAAGGAAACCCCGGGTCTGGGCACCAAAATGGCCGAACCCAAGTTCGAGGACCAGTTCAATGAAAAGCATCCCGAGCAATTCAGCCTCAAGGTGAAAAAGGACGGCGGAGACGTGGACGGTATCACCGCGGCCACCATCAGCTCCCGCGCCTTCTGCGATGCAGTGAACAAAGCCTACAACGCCATTAAAAAGGAAAGTAAATCAGACAATGAACCAAGTTAGCAATTTTACCAAAGGCTTTATCCGGGAAAATGCGGTATTTACCCTGCTGCTCGGCCTTTGCCCCACCCTGGCCGTCACCTCTTCGGCAACCAACGGGCTGGGGATGGGTCTGGCCACCACCTTTGTGCTGGTCTGTTCCAATGTGGTGGTTTCCCTGGTGAAAAACCTGATCCCGGACAAGGTGAGAATTCCGGCCTTCATCGTTATCATCGCCTCCTTTGTTTCCATGGTGGACCTGCTCATGCAGGGGTTTGTCCCGGCCCTGGCCGAAAGCCTGGGTATATTCATCCCCCTCATCGTTGTAAACTGCGTGGTCCTGGGCCGTGCCGAAGGCTTTGCATCCAAGAACAGCCTATTCCCCTCCCTGGTGGACGGTTTGGGCATGGGCCTGGGATTTGCCTTTGCCCTCACCCTGCTGGGCGGCATCCGGGAAATCCTGGGAGCGGGCGCCATCTTCGGGTACAAACTCATTGAAGGCGACGGCATCCTGGTCTTCATCCTCAATCCGGGCGGCTTCCTGGTCCTGGGCTTCCTCATCGCCCTGATCCGGAAACTGAACAAAGCCTAATAACGGAGGACATTTACCATGGAATATATCATCATCATCATCGGCTCCATTTTTGTGAACAACATTGTTCTGGCCAAGTTCCTCGGGATCTGCCCCTTTCTGGGCGTTTCCTCCAGGGTATCCACGGCCACGGGCATGAGCGGCGCGGTCCTCTTTGTCATGACCATCGCCACCATCGTGACCTGGCTCATCCAGAACTATATCCTTGTTCCGTTTAATATTACCTTCCTGCAGACCATCAGCTTCATCCTGGTCATTGCCGCATTGGTTCAGATGGTGGAAATCATCTTAAAGAAGGTTTCCCCGGCCCTGTACCAGGCCCTGGGGGTTTTTCTCCCCCTGATCACCACCAACTGCGCAGTCCTAGGTGTGGCCCTGCTGACCATTTCCAACCAATACAGCCTCATTGAGGGGGTCACCTTTGCCGTGGCCACCGCATTCGGCTTTGGTCTGGCCATGGTCCTCTTTGCCGGTCTCAGGGAGCACATCGATCTCATGGGTGTACCCAAAGGAATGGCCGGGGTCCCAATCGCCCTGGTCACTGCCGGAATTCTGGCCCTGTCTTTCATGGGCTTCTCCGGCATGGTTTAATCTCCTGAGAGCTAATCGTACTACCCTAGTGTGCATCCCGCCCAACCGGGATGCACACCCTCATTTTTCCTCACCTTTCCGCCCGTCCCTCCATTAATCCCACCCTAAACGTATCTCCCGTTCCCAACGCTTTCTTCCCAAGCTCGGCGGCATTTATAACGATTCTCAAAAATATGTTCCGAAACCATGGACAAAATTTGCGATCAACCTAAGCTATCGCATGTATAAAGTTTAACCAATTCCATGGAAACATTATTTTAAACTTGCCAATCATACCCGGGGGGTCAGGTGATGGCAGCGGAATATTCCTCCCCCCGTCGCCGGGTTGGAAGAAAACCTTCGAATCAAATTGAAAAAGGCCCTATTTTTCCCATTTCCATAGGGCATTTCCCAGATTCCGGTTCCAACCCCAGGGCGTCTATGGTATCTGAAATTGTCCTATCTGCCCGGGGATGGCCCCCGGACGGAGAGTGGCGGCTTTTGACATACCCTGCTGCCCTTACCTGAACCCGTGCAAGATGTCCAAAGGAGAAGCCATGAAATTAGAGCCCGATAAGAAGGTCAAAATCCAGGTCACCCATTGTGAATGCGATTTCATGAAAAAGGGAGACACCCTCTACCTCAACGGCCCCATGATTGACAAGGAGCGATCCGATTCCATCTGCGTCACCGCCCTCACCGGGATCTACCCCTGGGTGGTCACGGCCCGGTTCGGCATTGAGTCGGAAAAATTGGAATACACCGGAGACAGCTACAGGGTCTGGTGCCCGGAACGACTGGTGGAATTCACCATACAGCCCGAAGAGGGCTGAGCCCATTCCCCGGCCGGGGCCTTTTATCCGAAAGAAGGAGAAAGGAGATGCCGGAAGGCCTGGATAAAAAGCCTTCCGGCCATGGATGGAACCGGATCGATTGGGGGGAACAAATGGTCATGGGTGATCCGGGACAGACCTTGCTTCACACAAGGTCGAGACCTCAAAAGAACGATCCCATGCCAAGGCTCTGCCCCAATCCAAAAAGAATCATGCAGAAAACAGAAACCACCAACCCAACAAAAAGTATATCCTTCATTTCTATTCTTCCCCCTGTATTTTAGTCTTTCCAGTTCCGGCACACCATGGACGATGCCGCCGGATCCATCGGCCGTAACCGGCAACCACTTTAAGAACCACGCCCACGGGACAAAAATACCGGCACCAGAAACGTGGAATGAAAAACGATGCAAAGACCACCACCGGAAGAATGAACCATTGGATGCCTTCCCCCTGAAGTGCAAAAAAGGGGGCAAAGGGTTCATATCCCACCCCTCCGGGGTTGGCCAGAATCAATCCGGCCAATAGGCAGGCAGCCGTCAATATGTACTTAAGTCGCCCCAGGGGCTTGTCCAGGGATTTCCGGCAACGCCATTTCCCTCCCCCCAGCCCGGCTGTCAATTCCTGGAAGGCACCAAAGGGACAGATCCAATAACAATAAAGATTACGCCCCAAAATGAAACAAAGCCCCAGCACCCCCGGAACCATTAGATACCAAACCAGGGATTGATGGATATCTGGAAAATATCCCAAACAAAGGGCCACCACCCCGGAAAAGGACAGGGGAACGCTGTAATAGAACCCGATGAAAATCAAACTGCCCGCCAGTGTCAGCCAGCGCAGCTTTTTGTACTTTTTCCAATGCCCCACCAGGACCAGGGCCATTAACAAGCCCACAACGGCATCCATCCATCCCCATTGAATGTTTTTTTCTTCGCCGGAAACCGGGAGATCAAAAACATGGGAAGAAATGGCCCGCCCTGCGGAAGAAACGCCCGACGAAACCCCACGGGAGGAATAGGTTGCCCCTGAGATGC
>JAKSBM010000743.1 GCA_022361135.1 Desulfobacterales bacterium
GGCAATGCATGCAGCGACGGGGAATATTATAGATGGTTTCCTCCCCATCCACCATGGCCGCAGCTTCCTGGATATATAACCAATTGTAAGGTGTCAGTCGGTGGGTGACGTCTTTTTTATCGGACCAATCCTCCACCGGCACCCGTGACGGCACCATTTTGGGAAAGGGCTTCTTGGGATCGGGATATTTTTCCGGTTCGGATGCCCGGCAGGCGTGGACGCATTCTTCACATCCAATGCATTTGGTAATGTCAATGAGGGTCACCAGGGATTCTTCCGAATCCTGTGGAAGGGCTGCCGAAGCAACCGTAGCGGTACCGGTTGCGGCCGCCATGGTGGCGGCAACCTTCAGGCCACCCTTGAGAAAGGCACGTCGGGAAAGATTTTGGGGTGTCATGGGTGCTCACTTTTTTAATGGGGATTGGCTATGGGCATCACCCTTTCTGGACAAACTCCTGAAAGGACATGGTATCGTAACTTTTGGTCTTGATATATTTTAGAACCATCAAAAATTGATCCGGTCCCACATATCCGGGCAGGCTGCTGATCTTTGTTCCGTCGGCTTCGAGAAACCAGAGTGTGGGCAGTCCGCGGACACCCCATTCCCGGGCAATGTCCCCTTCTTTTTCCGTGTCCACGGAGATGGAGACATAATTTTCATCCAGGTAGTCCTGGACCCGTTTATCCTTGAAGGTGGTCTGTTTGAGCTGACGGCAATAGCCGCACCAATCGGCGTGGAAATAAAGGAAAACCGGCTTACCTGCGGTTTTGGCCCGGGAAAGACCCGGGGAATAATCCTGCCAGTCAATGGCAGAACCGGATGCTGCCACAAGGGTTCCCTTGGAGGTTTCATCGGCAAAGGCCATCCCCACGGAATTGCCGCCCTGGGAAGTAAAAACGCTGCCCATGGCAACGGCGATGATCAACATGCCAAGGAGGATCTTTAGGTTTCTCATATTTTGTCCTTAAATCAGGACCTTTCTCAGGCAAGGTCCCTGAAGCCTGGTAACGCTCCCTAAAAAATAGAGCAAAGATGATGCCAGAATCCATCCTCGGCATAGACACCCCGTTTATGCCCGGATGATTTTCCTTTAACCACAAGCGATTATACCCAATTATTGTTTTGAATTTTTCCAGGTACCGGACCGGGATTGTAACGGGTGTTAACCCCCTGTTAACACCCTCCGGATCCGATCCTTTACCATAGCCCATTTCCATGGAAAAAGACAATACAGGCTCACCGGTTCAGGGAAATCCCGTATTTTTTCATCCGCTTCCATACCGTCACCCGGGAAATCCCCAAAATTCGGGCCGCCTGGGTCTGGTTACCATCGGCCTGTTTCAGGGCATTGATCAATTGCTGCCTCTGGGTTTGGCCGGCCTGGACATTGTGCCCCAGGTTTCCGGACGGTTGGGCAGGAAGGACCATGGATTTCGTATCCGAGCTTTCCCAGGGCTCGGCCTTATTGTTGACCACCTTTTCCGGCAGATGTTCCGGCCGGATACTCTTGCCCCGGGCCAGAACAAAGGCATATTCCACCACATTCCTCAATTCCCGGATATTACCGGGCCAGGGATAGGCCACCATCAAGCGCATGGCCTCGGGCGTAAAGCCGAGAATGTTTTTACCGGTTTTTTCCCCGTGGATGGAAATGAAATGCTGGATGATCAGGGTAATGTCATCCTTGCGCTCCCCAAGGGAGGGGCAGGTGAGGGGAAAGACATTGATTCTGAAATAGAGATCCTCCCGGAATTCCCCCCTGCGAATCATCTCCTCCAAATCCTTATGGGTGGCGGTGATGATCCTCACGTCAATGGGCACCGATTTATTGTCCCCCACTCGCTGGATGGTCCGCTCTTCCAGCACCCGGAGAAGCTTGACCTGGACCGACAAGGGGATGTACCCGATTTCACCCAGAAAAAGGGTGCCCTGGTGGGCGGCCTCAAACCGGCCGATGCGGTCGGACTGGGCCCCGGTGTAGGCCCCCTTCACATGGCCGAAGAGCTCACTTTCCAATATACTTTCGCTCAGGGCGGCGCAATTGACCTTAATAAAGGGCTTACCGGCCCGGCTACCGGTCTCATGGAGGGCCTTGGCCACCATCTCCTTTCCCGTGCCGCTCTGGCCCAGGATCATCACCGGGGTATCCAGGGGGGCCACACTCTGGATATGCTCATAGAGATTCTGCATCACCGGGGTTCTGCCGATGATGCCGTGGAATCCGTCTTCAATCTCATACATCCGCTTGATGGTGGCCAATTCATTGCGGTATTCGATGTTTTCCCGAATATCCTTCAGGGTCTCCAC
>JAKSBM010000969.1 GCA_022361135.1 Desulfobacterales bacterium
AGCAGGAGGCGTGCCAGGGCGTGCGAAAAAGGCCAACACCCTGGATTGATAAATGGATTGGTCCCTTGCCCCCGGATCCGGGCCGTGGTAGTGTGGGATCTGGTTTGGTTATATTGACCAAATTATAGGTTTTTTAACCCAGTATGTTTAGGATTTTTAACCATGGTTCACATTTCCCCGGATGCCCCCCTGAGTCTGCCCGAAGCCCTGGGCCAGTCCGAAGCCTTTCTTGATTTCCAGGAACAGATTTCCCGGGTGGCCCCCATTGACCGGCCCGTTCTTATTTTGGGGGAGCGGGGCACGGGCAAGGAGTTGGCCGCCGCCCGCATCCATTATCTTTCCAAACGCTGGCAGAAGCCCTTTGTGACCTTGAATTGCGCGGCCCTGACCCCGGGCCTCATCGGTTCGGAACTCTTTGGCCATGAAAAGGGGGCCTTCACCGGGGCCCGTGACCGTCACCAAGGTCGGTTTGAAATGGCCGGGGAGGGGACCCTTTTTCTGGATGAAATGGGGAATATTCCCATGGAGGTCCAGGAAAAGATCCTCCGGGTGGTGGAATACGGGGTGTTCGAGCGGGTGGGGGCTTCACGGCCCATCCAGGTGGATGTGCGCATGGTGGCGGCCACCAATGCCGATCTGCCGGCCATGGCCCGGGCCGGGACCTTTAAATCCGATTTGTTGGACCGGCTCTCCTTTGAGGTGATCTATGTGCCCCCCCTGCGCCACCGGGAGGGGGACATCCCCCTGCTGGCCGAGCATTTTGCCGGTCGCATGGCCTTTGAACTGGGCTGGGACACCCCTCCGGTGCTCACGGACCGGGCCCTGGCAGACCTGGCCCATTATCCCTGGCCCGGCAATGTCCGGGAGTTGAAAAACGTCATTGAGCGGGCCGTGTATAAATGCCCGGGGGGTGAATTGGACGAGATCATCTTTGATCCCTTTGACTCCCCCTGGAGCCCGGGATTGGTCCGGCCCAAGGGGGAGGGGATTGATGGAAGCCGAAAGCCCGAACCGGCCCCCGTTTTGGAAGGGGAAGACCAGGGGCAATTGCCGGAGTGGATTGCGGAGTTGGTTCGCCTGCCCTTGAAACAGGCGGTCCAACAATTGGAACACCGCCGCATGGTCCATGCCCTGGAAACTTCCCGATTTAACCAGCGGCGGGCGGCCCGGCAATTGGGGCTGACCTATGACCAATTCCGGGGGATTAAAAAGCGGTTGGGCATATAGGCCCGCTCCTTGGGTTCTTGGATTATTGGGCCAGGATTTCCCGGATGCTTTTCCCCAGGCGTTGGGCCCCCATGGCCAATTCGTCGGGGTCGGCCATGGTGAAATTCAGGCGCAGGGTTTCATGGCCCTGGTCAGGGTGGGCATAGAAGAATTTTCCCGGGACAAAGGCCACCCCATTGGCCACGGCCCGGTGGTAGAGGGCTTCGGCGTCAAATCCCCGGGGGCCGCTGGCCCAGAGGAACATCCCCCCGTCCGAGGGGGTGAGGGTGAATGTTTTGGGCAGTTCCTTTTCCAGGGCCGAAACCAGGGCGGCCTGGCGGGGCTGGTAAAGGGCCAGGATGTGGGGGAGGTGGCGCTCCAGAAATCCCCCGTCCAGATATTCGGCGGCCAGGGCCTGGTTAAAGGTGGAGGTGTGGAGATCAATGCCCTGTTTTACCCGGGCCAACCATTGATGGAGGCCCTCAGGTGCCGTGTAAAAGCCGATGCGCAACCCCGGGGCAAATACCTTGGACAGGGTGGAAACGTAGATGACGTGGTCCGGGGCCATGCTTTTGATGGGGGGCAGGGTTTCTCCGGCATAGCGTAGGGCGGAATAGGGATCGTCCTCCAAAAGCAATGCGTCGTGGGCCTTGAGCAGATTTGCGATTTTCCTGCGCCGCTCCAGGGGAAGGGTCCGGCCCGTGGGATTCTGGAAGGTGGGGACCAGGTAGATGAATTTGATCTTCTGGTCTTTGAGGATTTCTTCCAGGGATTCGGGGATCAGTCCCTGGTCGTCGGTTTCCAGCTGGACATATTCGGGCTCATAGGGATTGAAGGCCGAGAGGGCACCCAGATAGGTGGGGGCTTCCACGGCGATTTTGTCCCCCTTGGTGATGAGGAGTTTGGCCGTGGCATCCAAGACCCCCTGGGAACCCGAGGTGATGTGGATTTGATCGGCATTGACATGGATATCCCGCTGGGCCAACAGGGGAACCAGGGCCTGTCTCAGGGGCTGAAATCCTTCGGTGAGATCGTATTGGAGGGCCTGGGATCCGTATTTGTCCAGGACCCGGGCGGTGAGTTCCCGGATGATGTCCATGGGGAAACTGTCCGCCGAGGGAATACCGCCGGCCAGGGAGATGATGCCGGGGTTCCCCACCACCTTGAGGATTTCCCGGATGGCGTTGGCTGCCATGGTCTGTGTGCGTTCTGCCAAAAGTGATTGAAATTCCATGAATCTTCTCCTGTTGGGATTGAAATTTTGAATTCAGGTTAGCAGAGCGCCGGGGGGAGGAACAGATACAGAAAATTGATTTTTTGGGGGTAACAGATGGGAATCGCCGACCCGAACGGATCGGCGATGGACGTTGCGGATTTGGATTAGAGGCGGTTAATGGGCACGTTGGCCAATTGTTCCTCCCAGTAATCGTCCATGAGTTCCTTGTATTTGTCTCGGGGGTATTGGGTGTTGCAGGACCTGCACACAAAAAGAACCTGGGTTCAGGTCCGCTTCATGTGTAAAGGGCCTTTGCAGTTCAGGCAGTAGTGTTGGTTTTTTTCCATGATTTTGTTTCCCTGTCTCTTTCTTTTTAATGCTGGATAACATAAAACAGGTTTAAAAATTTCACAATTTAAAACCGCAAGGAGAAAGAGAATTATCCATGGGGACAGATACACGCTATAAACATAATTATCCCATTTCCTGGGAACAGCTTCACCGGGATGCCAAGGCCCTGTCCTGGCGTCTCCACGACATGGACACCAAATGGGACCGGATCATTGCCGTGACCCGTGGGGGCCTGGTGCCGGCGGCGGTCATTGCCCGGGAATTGGAAATCCGCCACATCGACACGGTCTGTGTGACCACCTATGATTGGCAGGATCAGAACGACTCCACCGTGCTCAAGCCCATTGAAGGGGATGGGGAGAATTGTCTGATCATCGATGATTTGGTGGACACCGGTTCCACGGCCAAGGTGGTGCGGGAGATGTTGC
>JAKSBM010000522.1 GCA_022361135.1 Desulfobacterales bacterium
GCATTGCCCATTGCGACGCCGTTCGCAGGGGTGCCCCCGGTTGCTTTGTTGTGGGTGACATGCCCTTTGGCTCCTACCAGTCCTCCGACGAAGAGGCCGTGGACAACGCCGTTCGTTTCCTCAAGGAAGCCGACGTGGACGCCATTAAATTGGAAGGCGGGGTCCGCATCACCTCCCGCATCCGGGCCATCACCGACGCCGGAATCAACGTCATCGGTCACATCGGCCTCACCCCCCAGAGTTCCGGCCAATTGGGTGGACACAAGGCCCAGGGCCGCACGGCCGAAGCCGCCAAAATGGTGGTGGAAGATGCCTTGGCCGTCCAGGAAGCCGGAGCAAAAATGCTCCTGGTGGAAGCGGTTCCCCCCGAGGTCATGAAACACATCTGGGAAACATTGGACATCCCGGTCATGTCCATCGGCGCCGGCCCCCATTGCGACGGCCAGCTCCTCATCGTCTCCGACGTCATCGGACAATTCCAGGCCTTTGTTCCCAAATTCGTTAAAAAATACGCCAACGTAGCCGAAGCCACCATTAAGGGAATGAAGGATTATGTTTCCGAAGTTAAATCAGGCGTTTTCCCCGACGAAATCGAATATTGCTACCAGATGATGGAGGGTGAAAAGGAAAAGTTTGATAAATTGATGAAATAATTTCTCAATTTTATGACTTATTGACAGCTTTGTATGATTATATTATTAGAGTACCTTTCCCCGGGGGCGGTTTCGGCCGAACCCCCTGGGACACGGATGTTTCGACCTCTAAGAACTTAGTGGTATATGTTTAGTTTAACTTAATTTTTACTAAGGAGATTTTTTCCGATGTGCAGAAGTAGACTCACCAAAATCGGTATGGCCGCCCTCATAGCGCTCGTACTGGCCGTAGCACCCGCCTTTGCAAAAGCAAGGATCATCAAAGTTTCCACCACCACCCAGCCTTCCCATATCTACAATGTCGGCCTGGCCCACTTTGCCAAGCTGGTAAAAGAGAAAACCAATGGCGAACTGGAAGTACAGATTTTCCCGGCCGCCCAGCTGGGTTCCGAACGTGACGCCGTAGAAGGTCTGCAGCTGGGAACCCTGGAAATGACCCTGACCTCCACCGGCCCCTTGGGCAACTTTGTTCCGGCCATCAAGCTGCTGAACCTGCCCTTCCTCTTCCAGAACAGAGACGAAGCATACAAGGTCCTTGACGGCGCCATCGGTACCGAAATCGCCAGCCAGTTCCCTGCCATCGGCATCCGCTCCTTGGGATGGTATGAAAACGGTTTCCGTCACATCACCAACAATGTTCGCCCCATCAACTCCATGAAGGACATGGCCGGCATCAAAATCCGGGTTATGGAAGACAGCCTGTTCATCTCCACCATGAAAGCCCTGGGTGCAAGCCCTCTGCCCATGGCATTCGGCGAACTTTACACCGCCCTGGAACAGGGCACCGTTGATGCCCAGGAAAACCCCCTGGTGAACATTGATGCCTCCCGTTTCTACGAAGTTCAGAAACATCTGGCCATCACCGGTCACTTCTACAGCCCCTCCATGCTCCTGGTATCTGAAATCTTTTTCCAGAGCCTGACTCCGGCCCAGAAGAAAGCCCTGGAAGAAGCCGGTATCGCAGCCCGGGATTACGAACGTAACCTCTCCATCGAAGGCGACAAGACCTGCGAATCCGAACTGGTTAAAAAGGGCATGATCGTTACCCATCCGGACAAGGCTGAATTCGTAAAAGCCGTTGCCCCGGTATACAAGGCATCTGCCAAAGACATCGGCGGCGGCGACGCTGCCAAGGGCCAGGCCCTCATCGACCGCACCCTGGCCGAACTGGGCCGCTAATCTCAAATCATCTGAGATGACAGCCTAAGCCATACACCCCGGATATGCCACGGTGCCCATTTGCCCCACCTGCGGAACAATCTGCCATGGCATATCCGGGATGGGGAACCGGGCGGTTTTGCGACGCACAGCCCGGTTCCCACCCCAACATCCGTTAAACTAACATCACTCACCTTGGAGGAAAGTCATGATATCCACCCTCTTAAAAGGGATCGACACCATCCTGAACTGGGTTTTGGCCGTCATAATGACCGCCATGCTCATCGTGGTCAGCGCCCAGGTCTGGTACCGGTTTGTCCTGAACAATCCCCTGGCCTGGTCCGAAGAACTGGCCCGGTACCTCTTTGTCTGGATCAGTTTTCTGGGGTCTGCCGCAGGGATTCGCATGAACGTGCACCTGGGCATTGACCTCATTGATAAAATTCTCTCTCCCCGGGGACGGAAGATCATGACCCTGATCGTCAACCTGGCCATCCAGATCTTCCTGGCCGTGGTCATCTACTGGGGCATCAAAATCCTCAACGTGGTCCAATTCCAGAAGTCCGCATCCATGGGGATTCCAATGACCTACCCCTACCTGGCCGTACCCGTGGGCTCCGCCCTCATGCTCCTGAACTCCATCAGAAACAGCTGGGCCGTCATCTTCGGTGCACCCGGAAAGGAGGATGAAAATGTCTAGTATTCTCTTTATTTCACTGATCATCTGTTTTGCCATCGGCATGCCCATCGCCTTTGCCCTGGGCGTGGCCTCCATGGCCACCCTTCAATTCGGCTCCACCCTGCCCCTGACCCTGGTGGCCCAGCGACTCTTTGCCGCAACCGACTCCTTCCCCCTCATGGCCATCCCCTTTTTCATGCTGGCCGGGGCCCTCATGGACACGGGCGGTATTTCCAAACGATTGGTGGACTTTGCCCATGCCCTGGTGGGCTGGATTTATGGTGGGCTGGGCATGGTGGCCGTATTGGCAGCCATGTTCTTTGCCGGAATTTCCGGGGCCGCCGCCGCAGACACCGCCGCCGTGGGTGCCGTTTCCATCCCGGCCATGATCCGCAAGGGCTACAAGCGGGGCTTTGCCGCCGCCATCCAGGCCGCCGGCGGATCCATCGGCGTCATCATCCCCCCCAGTATCCCCATGATCATCTTCGGGGTCATCGGCGGGGTCTCCATTGGTAAAATGTTCATGGGCGGCTTTGTACCCGGTGTGCTCATCGGCGGCGGCCTCATGATCGCCTCCTATTTCCTCGCCAAAAAGGCCGGTTACAAAAGGGACAAACGGGCCACCATGCCCCAGGTGGGCAAAGCCTTCATCAATGCGGTCTGGGCATTGCTCATGCCCGGCATCATCCTGGGCGGCATCATGGGCGGTATTTTCACCCCCACGGAAGCCGCAGTTGTGGCCGCCATCTACGGCCTGTTGGTGGGGCTTTTCGTATACAAAGAACTCAAGTTCAAGGACCTGCCCGGGGTCTTTGCCAAATCCGCCGTCACCACGTCCACGGTCATGCTCCTCATTGCCACGGCAAACATCTTCGGTTGGATTCTCACGGCGGAACAGATTCCCCAGACCGTGGCCAACCATCTGGTCTCCCTGACCTCGTCCCCCATGGTGCTCTATGCCCTCATTGTGGTCATGCTCCTCATCGTGGGCACCTTCATGGAAACCACGGCATCCCTGATCATTCTGTCACCGGTGTTTTTACCCGTGATCCAAAAGTTCGGCATTGACCCGGTCCACTTCGGTGTGGTCATGGTCACGGCCCTGGCCATCGGAATGCTGACTCCGCCCCTGGGGATCTGCCTGTTCATCTCCTGCAATATTGCGGAGATCCCCCTGAGCCGCATCATCAAATACGTCATGCCCCTTTTGGCCATCATGATCGGCATTTTGTTTCTCATCACCTTTGTCCCGGACCTGGTTCTCTTCATTCCCAACATGCTGGCGAAGTAGAGCCCACCCCGCGGACAGGATTTGTAACAACCCTGGGGCCCGAATCCTTCGGGTCGGCGCCCCAGTTGCGTCCACACGACGCCAAGGAAGTATTTTAAGGACAGCACCATGACTTCAACAGAACTCATCCTTCTCAATCCCAACGACAACGTGGCCGTGGCCGCGACTCCGCTGACGGAAGGAACCCGGACCACATCCCCGGTCATCACCTGCACCGGCGACATTCCCGCCGGCCACAAGGTGGCCCTCACCCCCATTGCCAAGGGAACCCCGGTATATAAATACGGCACCATCATCGGCCATGCCCTCAGCGACATTTCCCAGGGCGACCACATCCACTCCCACAACCTGGCCATGGCCGACCACAACCAGGACTACCAGGTGGGCATCGACGCCGCCCCCACTCCGATTCTTCCCCCGTCGGAACGGGCCTCCTTTGAAGGCTATGTCCGGCCCAACGGAAAGGTGGGCACCCGGAATTACATCGGCGTATTGTCCACGGTGAACTGCTCGGCATCGGTGAGCCATTTCATTGCCAATGAGGCCGAAGGCATTCTCAAGGATGAACTGGGCAACATCGACGGCATCGTGGGGGTCAGCCACGGGGCTGGCTGCTGCATGACCCTGGGGGGGGAAGGATTGGAGATTCTCCAGGACAGTCTTTCCGGTTTTGCCCGGAATCCCAATTTCTGCGCCGTATTGGTGGTGGGCCTGGGATGCGAAGTGAACCTGGTCTCCACCTTCATGGAAACCACGGGCCTGTCCACGGGTCCCTTGCTCTCCACCCTGAACATCCAGGAGCTGGGGGGTACGGCCAAAACCGTGGCCGCCGGCGTGGAACGCATCCGGGACATGTTGCCCCGACTCAAGGATATCCACCGGGAAACCGTCTCCGCCGAACACCTCATGGTGGGACTGGAATGCGGGGGCTCCGACGCCTACTCCGGCATCTCATCCAACCCGGCCCTGGGCGCCGCCGCCGATCTGGTGGTGAAGAACGGGGGCACGGTGATCCTGGCAGAAACCCCGGAAATATACGGTGCCGAGCATCTGCTCATCCAACGGGCCGAAACCCGGGAGGCGGCGGACAAACTCATTGAACGCATTAAATGGTGGGAGGATTACACGGAAAAACACGGGGCCCAGATCAATAACAACCCCACCCCCGGAAACAAGGAAGGGGGCTTGACCACCATCCTGGAAAAATCCCTGGGCGCTGTGGCCAAGGCCGGCACCACCAACCTCATGGACGTATACGGCTATGCCAAGCCGGTCACGGCCAAGGGCATGGTCTTCATGGACACCCCGGGCTATGACATCGCCTCCATCACCGGCATGATCGCCGGCGGGGCCAACATGGTCTGCTTCACCACGGGCCGGGGCACGGTGGTGGGATTCAAACCCGTGCCCACCCTGAAATTGGCCTCCAACACCCCCATGTACGACCACATGTCCGATGACATTGACATCAATTGCGGCCCGGTGGTGGACCAAGGGGTGACCATCCAGGAAATGGGGGAAAAAATCTTCCAGTTCATCCTGGACACGGCCTCGGGTAAAACCAGCAAAAGTGAAGCCCTGGGATTCGGCGACAATGAATTCGTGCCCTGGCACATTGGCGCGGTATTGTAACCCCCATGGCAACCACCCAGACAACACCCCCCATGGACAGCCCCCGGCACCGGGAAATGGCCCGGGCCCTGGCCCGGATCCTTAACAAGGATCAATACACCGATGCCGCCCTCATGCGGCGCATGTACGCCTTTGATGCCTCCCCCTTTATCCATTCCCCGGAATGGGTCCTCTTCCCGAAAACCTCCCGGGAGGTGGCCGACATCCTGAAGTTTGCCCACGACTTTGACACCACGGTCACCCCGCGGGGGGCGGGAACCGGTCTTTCCGGCGGCTCCGTGGCCCTGGACAACGGCCTATGCCTCTGCACCAGCCGCATGAATGACATCCTGGCGGTGGATCCGGTGAGCCGCACCGCCCTGGTCCAACCCGGGGTGATCAACCTGGATCTCCAAGCCGCCCTGGCCCCCCACGGTCTCTTCTTTCCCCCGGACCCGGGGAGCCAGAAGGTGGCCACCATCGGAGGCAA
>JAKSBM010000877.1 GCA_022361135.1 Desulfobacterales bacterium
CATTTTGGAAAGCAGGTGCTCCCGCCCGGCGGCCAGGCCGCAGAGGGTGGCCGTGGAGGTCCCCCCCACAAATCCGGCCTTGGTGGTTCCGGGCAGGCCCAGCAATTCCTTGAGCCAGCTTTCGCAAACCTGTTCCAACTTGGCCGCCACCGGGGAAATCACGTAGAGGGCCGGGTTCTGGTCCCAGATGTCGGCCAGCCATTTGGCAGCCTGGGCCACGGGCAACGCATTGCCGTTGACAAAGCCAAAGTAGCGTCCCCCGGTCTGGGCCACGGTGGCCGGGGATCCCTGGCCGTGGAGGAGATCCAGGATCTCCCGGGGATGGGCCATGGCCCCGGGCAGTTCCTCGTCAAACGCTGCCAGGCCTTCCAGGGCCCGGGGGTCGGGAAACACCGGCCTCTGGTTCACCTGGTCCATGTATTCAAAGGCCTGGGACTGGGCCTTGTAAAAAATCGACTTGTCCGATCTCTGGGCAAAAAATTTTTCCTGGAGCAGGGTCAGGGGATTGGGGGCGTTCTTTGATTTATCCATGGGGCTCTCCTTAATGATTTGATTTCCCCCAGGCTAATATTGACATTGTATGGTGTCAATTTTAATATTGTCTGCATGACAATATATATTCCCGGGGAACTCAATCCCCGCACACCCAAATACAAAGCCATTGCCGACGCCATTGAACGGGACATCTTTTCCGGCCGCCTCCAACCCGGTACCCAATTGCCCCCCCACCGGGAGCTGGCCGATGCCCTTGCCATCAATGTTTCCACGGTCACCCGGGCCTATGGAGAGGCCCGGAGCCGGGGACTTCTGTCCGGCACCGTGGGCCGGGGCACCTTTGTGGCCGCCGATGCAGACACCGACACCTGTCTGGTTCCCCTGGAACCCCACGCCCTGGGCATGGTTGAAATGGGGCTGGTGGCCCCCCTCTACGCCCATGACCCCGACGCCGGGGCCGAGCTGGCCCGATTGTCCCGGGGAAGCCAATTCAACCGATTCTTCAAATACACCTCACCGGCCGGCCTGGCCGAACACCAGCGGGCCGGG
>JAKSBM010000843.1 GCA_022361135.1 Desulfobacterales bacterium
ATCACCTGATCCTCCGGGCGTAATTGGCAAATTTTAAATAAGGTTCCCTTTTAATGGGGCCGAACTTCATACATGGGATAACTCCCCTTCATCGCAAGCCTTATTCATGGTTTCGGAATATATCTTTGAGAATCGCCATAATGATTGTCGTTTGAGATGATTTAAGCTGTGCATGGAAATTGGATCATGGGGCCATGATGCGTTGGGATAAAAATAGCCCGGCCCGTCCAATGAGGTTAAACAGGGGAAGGCCGATGGGGCTGATGCGTTCCTTGAAGGGGGTGAGATAGGCCAGGCGGATGAGTTGGGCATAGATGTCCTGGAGCTGGTTTCCTTCCATGGAAATTTGGTTTCCATGTTGTGTGAAGCCCCAGGCCTGGGCCTGTTTTTCTGCGGCTTTCACACCATCCCTCAGGGTGACAACGGCCCGGAAGGGGCCCTGGGGGGCATAGGGTTGGAACCGGGTGGGGTGGGCCAGGGCAGACACTGCCGCTGCGGCCATTTCCCTCCGCCAGGTTCGGGCTTGGAATCCCGGGGCAAATTTATCCAGGGCAAAGGTCTGGAGGCCCGGGATGGCCTTTGCTGCATGGGCGCAGGCAGGACCATCCCCGGAAAAAAAGAGGGGAACAATGCCGTGGCCGGCCAGGGAATTGGCAAAGAGTTGTGCCTCGGTGAGGAGATGGGGCCGTTCCTTCCGTGGGAATAGCTCGATCCGGGCCAGCCGTGAGGTCAGGGTGTGTGGCAAAAAGCCCTTGGCACCCGAAGGGGCGTGGAGCCCCACCATGATCAAGGCTGTGGCGTCGCCCGGATGGCCCAGGCCCGGGACCGGGCCGGAATAATAGCCCCGGCGCAATTTGACCGATGGTGGGATCAATTCCGGAATGAGGTTGTACCCGGTGCGGTGGAAGTCCTTGACCTGGATCTCCCGGGCACCGGCCCTGAGTAACCCCTTGCAGAGGGCGGCCACATCCCGGCTCATCTCCCGGCAGGCCCTGGGCCATCCCCGGCCCATGAATTTTCCATTTTCATGGGAAAAGCAACCGCTGCTGCCTTCAATGTCGGCAATGACGAAGATGCGCCTGTGGGCCAGGGGCGGTGGGGTATTTTGTGGCCGGCTGTTCATGAATGGCTGTCCATGAATCGGGCCAGATCGGTGAGGGCTTTTCTGCCTTCCTCCAGATACCGGGCAAAATATGGCCAAACATGGAACATTCCCTCCCAGATTTCCAATTCCACAGGGCTGCCCCGGTGGGTGAGTTTCCGGGCCAATTCCCTGGCATCATCCAAAAGAACCTCCCGGGATCCCACCTGGATGAGGGTGGGGGGAAATCCCCCGAGGTCGTGGAAGAGGGGGGAGACCCGGGGGTGGTCCAAATCCAGGTCACCGGCGTATAGCCGGGCGGTGTGGGCCAGGTCCCGGGGGCGGAGCATGGGATCCTTTGCTTCAAGGGTCTCCATGCTGTTCTGGGTTCCGGTGAGGTCCAGCCATGGGGAGATCAGGGCCAGGGCCCGGGGCAGGGGGAGCTGATTTTCAACGGCATGGACCACCACGCCCAGGGCCAGGTTCCCCCCGGCGGAATCCCCGGAGAGAAGCAGGGGATGGCCCAGGGTCTGGTTCAGCTGTTCGTAGACGGCGATGCAGTCGTCCAGGCCAGCCGGGCAGGGGGCTTCCGGGGCCAGGCCATAGTCAAAGACCAGGGTGGGGCAGCGGGTTTCCCGGGCCAAACGGGAACCCATATCCCTGTAGGATTGGCTGGAACCGGCTATGAATCCCCCCCCGTGGATGTGGATCAGGGCAAGGTCTTCCCTGGGGGCGTCCGGTCGAAACCAGATGCCCTTGATTTTTTCCAGTTCAAAGGGAGATTCCTTGATATCCTTGGCCGGTTTAAAGGCCATGCTGCCCAGTTCCACATAGCTGCGATAGGCATCCACCCCCACCTCCATGAGGGAGGGGCGCCGGGCCAGGTGTTTGAAAATGATGTCCAGGGATTTTGACATGGAACAACCTTGTTAAATAAATGAAAAAGAGGTATCACATTCCACTGGCCATGGACAGTTTAAACGGGACAATTATGGAGAAATACCTATTCATCACCGACTTTGACGGCACCCTGCTCAACGATGATAAATTCATCTCGGACCAGGATCTGGACACCCTGGCGCGGTTGCGCCGGGCCGGCACCCCCACGGCCATTGCCACGGGGCGGAGCCATTTTTCCTTTTTCCGGGCCCTGGAACAGATGGGGCTGGCCCGGGCCGATTTGCCCGTGGATTATCTGATTTTTTCCACAGGGGCCGGTATATTGGACCTGGCGTCGGATGAGATCATCCGCCATCGCTCCCTGGACCGGGGGGGCGTGGGAAAAATCTGCCGCCATTTTGACCAATGTGGGTTTGACTATATGATCCACAGGGCCATTCCCCACACCCGGGATTTTTTATACAAGGCCCAGGGAGAGGGCGGGGCGGATTTTATCCGCAGGATTCAGATGTATGCGGATTTTGGTTCCCCCCTGGAGGATGGGGGGGAGATTTATCCCCGGGTCACCGAAGTCCTGGCCATTGTTCAGGATGGGATTTCCCCGGATGCCCTGGTCCAGGTCCGGGAGGCATTGGCCGATTTCAGCGTCATCCATGCCACCTCGCCATTGGATCATTCGTCTTCATGGATAGAGGTCTTCCATCCCCGGGTGTCCAAAAGTTTGTCCACGGCCTGGCTGATCCGGGAACTGGGCATGGCCCAGGAGGGGGTGGTTTCCATTGGAAATGATTACAATGATCTGGATCTGCTGGCCTGGTCGGGGCGGGGATTTCTGGTGGACAATGCCCCGGATGATTTGAAGGCCGGGTTCACAACGGTGGCATCCAATAACCACAGCGGGGTGAGCCGGGCCGTGGAAATGGCCGGACTTCTTTAATCGTCGGCCTGATCCGGGCCTTCCAACTCCGATAGATCCAGTTCCGGGTATAGGGTTTTGCAGCAGGGGGGGCAGATGCCGTGGGTGAAGGTGTGCTGTTTGAAGAATTCCTCCATGCGCACCCATCCCCGGGCATGGTCCCGGATGCTTTTGCAATTGGCGCAGAGGACCATGAGATCCTTGGTCTGCTCTTCTTCCCTTTGGAGAAAATCCTGGTATTTTTCCCGTAATTCAATGAGGTAGGAGATATCCCGGGCCACCACAATGGAACCATTGTATTCCCCCCGGTCGTCGATGAGGGGGCTGCAGGTCAGCTCGGTGTGGACGATGTGGCCCTTGGTGTGGCGAAATCCGATTTCGTAGCGATCTGTCTTCCCGGCCCGGCGGCGCAGGATCTGTTTATTGATGAGGGAGAGGTCCCCGTCCCGGACCAGACCGGTGATTTCCATGCCGGCCAGGGCGTCTGCGGGTTGTCCCACCATGGTGCAGAAGGCGGGATTGGTAAATGTAATGTGTTCATCCACGTCCAGGGTGAATACCCCTTCGGCGATCTGGTGGGTGATGGTTCGGTACTGGGCTTCCCG
>JAKSBM010000716.1 GCA_022361135.1 Desulfobacterales bacterium
CCATAGACCAGGGCCTTCTTCCCCTTCAATCCAACCGGACGCAATGGGGGCTCGTTCGCCCCCCCATCACCCCCCTCCATCAAAACGGAGAAAATAAAACAACTGCCCTCGCCCAATTGGGATTCCACGGTGAGATCCCCCCCCATCTGCCGGGCAATGTTCCGGCTGATGGCCAGGCCCAGCCCGGTCCCCTGCCCCGGCCGGACAGCATGACCCTGCCGGGACTGGACAAAGGGCTCAAATATCCCCCCCAAATCCTCCGGGGCAATGCCCACTCCCGTATCCGTAACCTTGACCCGCATGGGAATATTCCCGCCCTGTTCCCTGGAGGCATCCAACTCCAGACAAATCCGGCCACCATGGGTAAACTTAACGGCATTTCCCAAAAGATTTAAAAGAACTTGCCGCATGCGATGGGGATCTCCCTTCACCTTCCCCGGCACGGCCGGAGATATACGGCAGCTCAATTCAACCTGTTTTTCATCCACCAGGGACCGGATCTGATCAAGGGTTTGGAAACAGAGTACTTCGGGATCAAATGCAATGGAATCCATGGGCATTTTCCCGGCCTCCACCTTGGAAAAATCAAGGATATCGTTGACCACGGATAAAAGGGAATCACAGGAAAGGCGTGCATTGGATAGAAGCCGGTTCTGTTCGGAATCCAACCCCGTATCCATGAGCATATCGGTGTAGCCCACAATGCCATTCAAGGGCGTTCGAATTTCATGGCTCATGGCCGCAAGGAAAAAGGTTTTGGCCTGGGAAGCGGCCTGGATAGTTTCAACCTCTTCTTTGACCCGGGACATTTCCCCATGCAAGTCACGGTGGGTAGCCTGAAGCTGCTGGAAGCGAAATTTATCACGTGAGATTCGATGAATACGATGGAGGAGTGCATGGGATTCAAAGGGATGGATCAAATAATCGGCGGCTCCGGCATCAATGATTTCCGGGATGGTATGGCGGGGGGAATGGCCGAGGATGGCCAGGAAATCAAGATCGTGAAAAACCCGTTTCACCTGTTTCAAAAACCAACTGCCGTCGGCTTCAAGGAGATCGCCATCCCCAATGACAAGATCAAAGCCATGGGATGGAGAGGCGTTAAGACAATGCCATGCAGCCTCGGCCCCATGGCACCTCTCACAAAAGTATCCGGCCCTGACCAATGTCTGTGACATGGGCAGGGCCAGGAGGCGATCATCCTCCACGAGGAGGATGCGCCGGATGATCGTATTCTGATCTATGTCAGAGTGATCACCCATTTACCCTTTCGACGTATTCCCGGGTCCGGGTATCGATCTTCACCATCTGTCCTTCATCGATGAAGGGGGGAACCTGTACTTCAAAGCCGGTTTCCAGGGTGGCAGGCTTGGTGGAGCCGGTGGCGGTGTCGCCCTTGGCCCAGGGTTCGGATTTAACCACTTTGAGATTGATGAAGTTGGGCAGGGTCATGCCAATGGGGTTTCCATTGTGCAGCAGTACGGTGCAAATGGTGTTGTCCTTGAGCAGGTCAACGCTGTCACCCAGCTGGTCGGCAGTCATGAAAATCTGCTCGTAGTTGCTTGAATTCATGAAGCAATAGGAATCCTGATCGGAATAGAGGTATTCCATTTCCTGTTCTTCCAGGTCTGCTTTTTCAAACTTGTCGCCGGAACGATAGGTTCTTTCAAACTGGGCGCCGGTGATCATGTTCTTCAGTTTGCACTTATACAGGGACTGACCCTTTCCCGGTTTTTTAAACTCAAACCCAACAATTACATGGGGTTCTCCGTCGATTTCAAATTTAAGACCTTTTCTCAAGTCACTTGCTAGGTACATTCGTACTCCTAAATTATTAACATTAAAGCGGTATATTATTTTTTGCCCTAATAAAGCATAAACCGGGCCGATTGGCAAGGTCCAGATAAAAACAACTTGCTTTTTTGGCGATTTTATAGGAGATATTATGATTTAGAAAATTTTAGATTTTAGGATATTTGCCATGATCATAGTCATTGATTTCGGATCGCAATTTAATCAGCTAATCGCCCGACGGGTACGGGAAAACAACGTATATTGTCAGGTGGAGCCTGCGGACATTTCCATTGAACGCATCAAGGAACTCAACCCGGTGGGAATCATCCTTTCCGGTGGTCCTTCAAGCATTTACGAAGAAAACAGCCCCTCCATCGATACGGCGATTTTTGATTTGGATGTTCCCATCCTGGGGATCTGCTACGGCATGCAGTTCATGGTCCATTCCATGGGCGGCCGCATTGAACGGGCCGAAAAACGCGAATATGGATTTGCCCAGCTGAACATCAAGGCAGATGTCCCCCTGTTCAAGGACATGGAAGAGTCCTTCCAGTGTTGGATGAGCCATGGGGATTCCGCCAAAAGCCTGCCCGAAGGATTTGAGATCACGGCATCCACTGAAAACACGGAAATTGCCGCCATTGCCAATATGGAGAAAAAATTCTACGGACTCCAGCTCCACCCGGAGGTGGAACACTCCGTAAACGGCTCCCTCATGATCCGCCACTTTCTTTTTGATGTTTGTGATTGCGAACAGAACTGGAACATGCAGTCCTTTGCCGACGGCGCCATCGCCCAGATCAAGGATGCCGTGGGCGATCAAAAGGTCATCATGGGACTCTCCGGTGGTGTGGACTCCTCCGTGGCAGCCACCCTCATCCACAAGGCCATCGGCAAAAATCTGCATTGCATCTTTGTGGACAACGGACTGCTTCGCCACCGGGAAAAGGAACAGCTCCAGGAAACCCTGACTTCCAAGCTGGACATGAACATCAAGTTCGTGGATGCCCGTGAAAAATTTCTCACCGCCCTGGCCGGTGTCACCGATCCGGAAAAGAAGAGAAAAATCATCGGCAACCTGTTCATTGAAGTATTCGACGCCGAAGCCAAAAAGATCGAAGGCGCCTCATTCCTTGGACAGGGGACCCTTTATCCGGACATCATTGAATCCAAATCTGCCTTTGGCGGCCCCACCTCCATCA
>JAKSBM010000757.1 GCA_022361135.1 Desulfobacterales bacterium
CCTGGTGGTCCTCTTGGCCTATGCCGGACTCCAGGCCATTCCCCAGGCCTATTTCCAGGCCGCCAAAATCGACGGGGCATCCTCCTGGGCCATTTTCCGCTACATCCAACTGCCCAAAATGCGGGGGGTGCTGACCATTGCCCTGCTGTTGCGGTTCATGGACTCCTTTCTCATCTATGCCGAACCCTTTGTCCTCACCGGCGGAGGGCCGGGCAACGCCACCACCTTTCTATCCATCTACCTGGTGAAGATTGCCGTGGGACAATTTGACCTGGGACCGGCCGCGGCCTTCTCCCTGGTCTACTTCCTCATTGTCCTCCTCTTTTCCTGGTTCTTTTACCAAGTCCTGCAGAACATCGGCAAAGGAGATGCCAAATGAAAAAACGCCATGTCTTCTTCCTCTTTTATTTGATCCTGCTCATGCTGCCCATCTATTGGATGCTCAACATGAGCCTGCGGTCCAATGCGGATATCCTTTCCAGCTTCAGCTTTTATCCCCGGGAAATCACCCTGGCCAATTACATCCGCATCTTCACCGATTCCTCCTGGTATTCCGGCTATATCAACTCCATCATCTATGTGATCCTGAACACCCTGATCTCCCTGGTCACGGCCCTCCCTGCCGCCTATGCCTTTTCCCGATTTTCATTTTTGGGGGACAAGCACATGTTCTTCTGGCTCCTCACCAACCGCATGGCCCCGGCCGCAGTATTTCTCCTCCCCTTTTTCCAGCTCTACTCCACCTTCGGCCTCATCGACACCCACATTGCCGTGGCCCTGGCCCATTGCCTGTTCAACGTCCCCCTGGCCGTCTGGATCCTGGAGGGGTTCATGTCCGGGGTGCCCCGGGAGATCGATGAAACCGCCTTCATAGACGGATATCGTTTCCCCCGCTTCTTTGTCACCATCTTCATCCCCCTGATCAAATCCGGCATTGGGGTGACGGCATTTTTCTGCTTCATGTTTTCCTGGGTGGAACTGCTTCTGGCCCGGACATTGACCACCACGGCGGCCAAACCCATCGCCGCTACCATGACCCGGACCGTGAGTGCCTCGGGGCTGGACTGGGGACTCCTGGCCGCCGCCGGGGTCCTCACCATTGTGCCCGGGGCCATAGTTATCTGGTTTGTCCGAAACAACCTGGCAAAGGGATTTGCCATGGGACGCGTGTAAAGGAGGTGTCATGAATCTGGAATGGATGGCCTGGACACAACCCACGGCCATATTTTTCATAACCATCGCCGTCATGCTCACGGGCATGACCATCTGGCAGATCCTCTCCCCCACCGTGGAACGACGGGGCTTTCTTCCCCTGGCCACCACCCGGGGGGACCGGCTGTTCATCGGCCTTCTGGGATCGGCCTACATCCACCTGGCCTGGATCGGCCTCACCGATTTGACCCTGTGGGCCGGCTTTGCCGTTGCCCTGGTCTGGATGGGGATCATCATGCGCTGGGGATAGGATAAAACCAGGACCGGGGTACACGGCCTTCGCCCCGGCCTGGCGTTCTTATGATTGAAGGCCCGGAGGGAAGGATATGAGAAAGAACCCCATTGGTTTTGGCACCCTGTTCCTGGCCCTGGTCTTCCTGCTCCTGGCAGGACTGCCGGCCCATGCAGACATCAATGCTGCAAAGAAATGGATTGACAAGGAATTCCAGCCCTCGACCCTGTCCCGGGCGGAACAGATCAAGGAAATGGAATGGTTTATCCAGGCCGCAGCCCCGTTCAAGGGCATGGAAATCAAGGTGGTCTCCGAGACCATCCCCACCCATGAATATGAAAGCCGCACCCTGACCCAGGCGTTTTATGAAATCACCGGCATCAAGGTCACCCACGACCTCATCCAGGAAGGCGATGTCATTGAAAAACTCCAGGTCCAGATGCAGTCGGGTAAAAATGTATTTGACGCCTATGTCAATGACTCCGACCTCATCGGCACCCATGCCCGCTACGGCCATGTGGTCAACCTAACCGACTGGATGGAAGGGGAAGGCAAAAATGTGACCCTGCCCAGTCTGGACATTGAAGACTTCATCGGTAAATCCTTTACCACCGGGCCCGACGGCAAACTTTACCAGCTCCCGGACCAGCAATTTGCCAACCTCTATTGGTTCCGCTACGACTGGTTCTCCCGACCGGAATTCAAAAAACAATTCAAAAAGATCTACGGCTATGAATTGGGCGTTCCCGTGAACTGGTCCGCCTACGAAGACATTGCTGAATTCTTTTCCGAACATGTTCGGGAAATCGACGGCAAGGCCATCTACGGTCACATGGATTACGGGAAGAAAGCCCCGGATCTGGGCTGGCGTTTTACCGATGCCTGGCTCTCCATGGCCGGTGCCGGCGACAAGGGGA
>JAKSBM010000035.1 GCA_022361135.1 Desulfobacterales bacterium
GCCCGCTCCATCTCCCTCCCCCCGCCATCACCTGATCCCCCAGGTATGATTGGTAAATTTAAAACAATGTTCCGATTGAATAGGGCTAAACGTCATACAGGGAATGGCTCATATATAGTCAGATGAAATCCTCCTTGAGAAATCCATGGAATGGGCATGGGCAAAACGCCCCGGCAGGATCGCCCCGGGCCACCAATGAATTAGGGGACCCTGCTTGACAGCCCCGGCATGGATACTATAAAACTGCCGCGTAAACGATGTTATTTGCACCCATTCCCCAACAGGAGGCGCCATGGCAGCATTAACCGCGTTTTATCTGATTTTTCCGGCAGTGGTGATCTACCTCTGCAAGCGATACCCGGCCCTGGACAAGGTGGGGACGGTTTTCATCTGCTACATTGCCGGGGCGGCCCTGGGGAATTCCGGGCTCCTGCCCCAGGGAACGGCCCAACTCCAGGACGAATTGTCATCGGCCTTTGTGGCCCTGGCCCTGCCCCTGCTCCTCTTTTCCATGGACGTCAGGGCATGGAGCCGCACCGCGGGCAAAGCCATGCTCTCCATGGCCGGGGCCTTTGCCGCCATCACAGCCATTTCCGGGGTGGGGGCGGCCCTGCTGGCGGATCGCATGCCCGAGGCCTGGAAACTGGCCGGACTCACCATCGGTGTCTACACCGGGGGCACCCCCAACATGGCTGCCATCCGCACGGCCCTGGATGTGAACCCCACCACCTATCTCACCCTCCACACCTATGACATTCTCATTTCCCTAGTCTACCTCATCTTCTGCCTCACCCTGGCCCAGGGGGTGATGAACCGATTCCTCAAGCCCCACCAACGCGTTCGGGAGGGCATGGACACGGCCCCGGAGGCCGACCTTGAAACCGAAGATATCAACGCCTATGACAACATGGCCAATTTGCCCGTGATCAAGGGCCTGGTCACCGGGCTTATGATTTCCGGAGCCATCCTGGCCGGTGCCCTGGCCCTGGCCGGCCGGGTCCCGGCAGAATACAGCACCGCCACCGTCATCCTGGCCATCACCTCCCTGGGCATTGCCGCCTCCTTCATTCCCCGGGTCCGGAATCTCCCGAAGACCTTCCAGGGGGGCATGTACCTCATCCTCTGTTTCTGTTTGGTGGTGGGCTCCATGGCCCGGATCCAGGATCTGGTCCAGATCAACTTTTTCCTCATGGGCTACCTGGTCCTCTGCATCGGGGGCACCTTTCTCCTCCATGCCCTCTTCTGCAAGCTCATGGATGTGGACACCGACACCTTTATCATCACCTCGGTATCTGCGGTCTGCTCCCCCCCCTTTGTTCCCGGGGTGGCCGCAGCCCTGAAAAATAAAGAAATCATCCTCTCCGGCCTGACCACGGGAATCGTGGGATATGCCGCCGGAAATTACCTGGGCATCACCTTTGCCTACATCTTCAAAGCACTCATTGAATAACCAAGGAGTTACCATGATCACCCTGCCCTCCCACGGACGCCCCCACGACGATATTCTCCAGGAAATGGAATCCTTCCGCAGCCAGGATGTGAATTATAAGGACGCCAGGACCTGGTCCCTGGTCTACCACCTGGGAGAGGAATACACGGATTTCCTCAAACAGGCCCATGGCCTGTTTTTTTCGGAGAACGGCCTCAACCCCATGGCCTTCCAGAGTTTGAAACAATTCGAACACCAGGTCATCCGCATGACCGCCGACCTGTTGAACGGGGACCAGAATGTGGTGGGCACCCTCACCTCCGGGGGAACGGAATCCTGTCTTTTGCCGGTGTTGGCCTATCGAAACCGGGCCCGGGCCAAAAAGCGCCTGGGCCGGTTCAAACCGGAAATGATCGTACCGGACTCCATCCATGTGGCCTGGATCAAGGCGGCCAAGTACTTTAAAATCAAACTGGTCATGGTTCCCCTGGATCCCTCCTTTCAAATGGACATTGAAAGGGTGCGACGGAAAATAAATTCCAACACCATCATGATTGTGGCCTCGGCACCGGGCTACCCCCACGGCATCATCGATCCCATTGAGGAACTGGGTCAATTGGCCGCCTCCCGAAAGGTCCCCCTCCACGTGGATGCCTGCGTGGGTGGATTTTTCCTCCCCTTCATGGCGGACATCGGCTACGACCTGCCGCCCTTTGATTTCCGGGTCCCCGGGGTGACCTCCATCTCCGCCGACATCCATAAATACGGATTTGCCGCCAAGGGGGCCTCGGTCCTCCTCTACCGGAACATGGATCACCTCAAGCACCAATTCTTCATCCACCAGGACTGGCCCGGCGGTGTTTTTGCGTCCCCCGCCCTTTTGGGTACCCGGCCCGGGGGCCCCATTGCCGCAGCCTGGGCCGCCACCCAGGCCATGGGGCGAAGGGGCTATGTGGACCTGGTGAACCGGACCATGGCCGCCACCCACAAGCTCAAGGCCGGCATCAAAGCCATAGACGGGTTGGACATCATGGGCCATCCCCGGGGACCGCTCTTTGCCCTCTGTTCCACCGATGCCAAACTCTCCATCTTTGCCGTGGGGGACGCCATGGAAGAACGGGGCTGGCACGTGGACCGGCTCCAGCGGCCCGAGGGCCTCCATGCCATGGTCACCCCGGCCCATGAAAACTCCTGGGAACAATACCTGGCCGACCTGGGCGAGTCCGTGGCCGAGGTCCGGGCCCATCCCAACCGGGCCGTCAGGGGCAATGCCGCCATGTACGGCATGATCGCCCGGATTCCCTTCCGGGGGATGATCCGCCGGGAAGTCATGAAGATGATGACAAAACTCTACGGCCCCCATTGCCAGATGCCCATGGATGAAGGGGCGTCGGATCCCCTGGCCGTCCGTGTGGGGGCGAGGATGATGAATTGGTTCACCCGAATCCGGCCGTGAACAGGCCCCACCAATCCCCCGGGGCCACCCTTTTCGTGGTCTCGGCGGTGCAATTCCTCACCCCCTTCATGATGTCGGCCGTGGGGGTGGCCCTGCCCGCCATTGGGACGGAATTCCACGCCGGGGCCATGGAATTGGGCCTGGTGGAAATGGTCTATATCCTGGCCTTTGCCCTGATCATGCTCCCGGTGGGCCGGGCCGCGGACATCCACGGCCGGAAAAAGGTCTTTGTGTCGGGCACGGTGTTGTTCACCCTGGCCACCCTGGCACTGGCCCTCTCCCCCAACATGGGGCTGTTCCTGGCCTTTCGCTTCCTCCAGGGAAGCGGGGCCGCCATGGTCACGGCCACCAGTGTGGCCATCCTTTCGGCCATCTTTCCCCCGGAGAAACGGGGCCGGGCCATGGGCGTCATCATTGCCGCCGTCTACATCGGTCTTTCCGCCGGTCCCACCCTGGCCGGTTTCATGATCACCCACCTGGGCTGGCGCTGGATCTTCTTCTCCGCCCTGCCCATTGAACTTCTGGCCCTCTTCCTCACCCTGGCATATCTTAAGGGGGAATGGCAGAGCGCACCGGGCATGCCCTTTGACTGGACCGGAAGCGGCATTTACGTCACCGCCCTCTTCTGCCTCATCCTTGGCGCCTCCCACCTGAACCAGGGCCCGTCCTACGCCGGACTTCTGGTCATGGGACTCCTGGGGTTATGGCTCTTTTTCCGCCACCAGTCCCGGTGCGGCTCCCCCATTTTGGACACCCGGCTTCTGGGGCAAAACCCCACCTTTACCATGGGAAACCTGGCCACCCTCATCACCTATGCCGCATCCTTCGGGGTGACCTTTTTCTTCAGCCTCTACCTCCAGCAGGTCAAGGGGATCAGCCCCCGGGACGCCGGTCTCATCCTGGTGACCCAGCCCCTGATCCAGGCCCTGCTTTCCCCCCTTTCCGGAAAACTCACCGACAATTTTTCCCCACCCCGGATTGCGGCCACGGGCATGGCATTGTGTACCCTGGCCCTGGCCCTGTGCACCACCATTGAACCCCACACCCCCCTGCCCCGGATATACGGCATCCTGGTAATTCTGGGCATCGGCTTCGCCCTCTTTGCCACCCCCAACATGACCACCATCATGGGCAGCGTCACCCCGGAACACGACGGCATTGCCTCCAGCTTTGTGGCCACCATGCGCACCCTGGGCATGCTCACGGCCATGACCCTGATCACCTGCATCCTCCATTTTTCCATGGGCAAATCCCCAGTGACTCCGGAAACCATTGACCGGTATATGGAAGCCATGGAGACGGGGTTCATGATTTTCACCGGCATCGGTATCATGGGCATTCTCTGCAGCGTGGAACGAAATAAACCCACCCCCTAAGTAGGCAATGGGTGGCCTGGATTTTGATTTGATTTTGCCCCACGGGGTCTGTAAACTATTGAGAGTAACTTTTCTTCTTTATCCTGCGTATGACAGACCCGTAGACAAGAGGCAACAAAACCACCATGTCCATTTTTTGGGGAATTTACAGCCCGAACCCCATTGCCGACCATTTCATGGGAGCCATGGCATCCCGAATCCGGCGCATGCCCGAAGAACCCGTCTTTGAAATGGATACCCCCCACTTCAAGCTCATGCAATTGGACATCCGGGCCTTTGGAACCTCCGGGGTTCACCGGACCCATGAAATCTGCGCGGCCCTGGCCGGGGATCCCATCCGGGAGGGGGCCCCGCCGGGAAACCGTTACGCCGGCCTTGAACAATTGGCAACGGACATTGAAAACGACTCCCCCGAAGTCGCCCTGAACCGCTGCCAGGGCTCCCATGCCCTCTGCCACTACAACCAGCTCCACCGCCAATTACTCCTGGCCACGGACAAGGCCGGGGTCAGGCCCCTCTATTACCTGTTCCGGGAGAATTGCCTCTTCTTTTCCACCTGCCTGAAATCCTTCACCGGCCTGGGGTTGGATCTCAAACGCAATACGACGGCATTGGTGGAAGCCTGGTCCTTTGGCGTCCCCCTGGGTCGAAACACATTTTACCAGGACATCCAGGTCCTGGCCGATGGGGAATATCTGATCTGGAACGACCGGGATGTGGCCCCCCGGGTTTTAAGCTACCATGAATGGGACAAGATCCCCCGGGAAGCCGACCCCCAGGCCCCGACGGGCCTCTACCAACGCTTCTCCCAGGCCGTGAAGGATCGATGCCCGCCATCGGAAGGGGTGGTCTCCTTCCTCAGCGGGGGGCTGGATTCCCGATGCATTGCCTCGGCCCTGAAAGAACAGGGCAAACGGGTCACCGCATTGAACAGCTACCAACCCGGAGAGCAGGACCAGGCATTTGCCCGGGAATTTGCCCGCCATGCGACCATTGAGTTGATCTCCCTGCCCCGGAAGGTGAACACCGGGATCACCCGGGATCTTCTGGCCAACACCATTGCCCGGGCCCGGACCCATGGCGGGTCGGATTTCCCCTGCAAATTCATCTTTTCCGGGGATGGGGGCAGCGTCCCCATGGGCCATGTTTACCTGGAGCCCTCCCTGGTTCAGAAACTGGAGTCCGGAGACCTGGCCGGTGCCCGGGCCCAATTCCTGGAAAAACGAAAGATTCCGGCCCGGATCCTGAAACAGAGCCCAAACAAAGACCTGCTCACCCATTCAAAAAAGATCCTGAAACGGGAATTGGAACAATTAAAGACCCGGGACGGCCTCCAGGCATTTTTCCTCTTCCTCCTGAAAAATGACCAGAGGCGACACCTCCACGGATATTATGAAGACATGGACATCATCCGGACCGAGCTGGCCCTCCCCTTCTTCGACGGCCGGCTGTTGGAAAAAATTGTTTCCCTCCCCCGGGCCCCCTTCCTCTACCACGGCCTCTACCATGAATGGCTCAAGGAATTCCCAAAAGAAACCCGGGACGTCCCCTGGCAGACCTACCCCGGCCACATGCCCTGCCCCATAAAGGAAAAAGGAAGTCCCCCCCAAGCCCAAGGATCAACCCAATGGGAGAAGAACCAGGCCCCTAAAAACATGGGCCGCCGATGGGCCCAGATCATCTCCTGCGGACGGCGCCTGACCCGGCCCGACTTCCCCAAGGACCTGATTTCCCGCCCCCGGGTCCTGGCCTTCATGGTCCTCCACCTCACGGGCATCAAGGACTATTCCTATATCTTCTCCTTTTGCCGCCACCTCCACGGCCTTTACCGGGATCACCCCGTGGAAAATTGAGCCGGGAAGCCCCCTGCACATGGGGTCAACCCCACCGAACCACCCCCCTAAAACCTTACCCAACACATTGAAACTTAAAACAAAACAAGTACCCTTTACATTTTTCCGAAACCGGGATTAAATACCCACCATCCCATAACAAGGAGAAATGCCATGCGAACCATGATCCTTCTTTTTGTTCTGATTCCCACCGTTGTCCTGGCCCAAATGCAGGGCACGCCCATGGGAGCCGGGCAATGGACAGGGGACACGGAGGTTACCGGCTGGTGGATGAGCGAAAAGCTGGACGGTGTCCGGGGATGCTGGACCGGGCGGTCCATGGAATCCAAAAGCGGCAAACCCCTTCCGGTTCCCCCCGAATTCACCCGGGGATTCCCCCCCTTTCCCCTGGACGGGGAACTCTGGATGGGCCGGGGCACCTTTTCAACGATGGTGGGACTGGCCCGGCAGAAGAAGGGCGGAAACGGCTGGAAGGGCGTGGGATACCATATCTTTGACGCCCCGGATCCCGCCCTGGCCTTTGAGGATCGTCTGGACAAGGCCCGGCGCTGGTTCCAAACCCATCCCCTCCCCCATGTCCACCTCATCCCCCAGGAAAAATGCCGGGGTAGGGCCCATCTGGAAGCCCGGCTCAGGGCCGTGGAGGCCCAGGGGGGAGAAGGGCTGATGCTGCGGCGCCCCGGCTCCCCTTACCGGGCCGGGCGCTCCCGGGACATCCTCAAGGTGAAGACCTTCCAGGATGCCGAGGCCCGGGTGGTGGGACACCGGCCGGGCAAGGGCCGCCACCGGGGGCGGATGGGTGCCCTTGAGGTGGAATTGCCCAACGGTACCCGATTTGCCCTGGGAACGGGCTTCACCGATACCCAACGGGAAAACCCGCCCCCGGTGGGCAGTTGGGTCACCTTCAAATACACGGGTCTCACCCCCTCGGGGATCCCCCGTTTCGCCAGTTTTCTCCGGGTGCGACCGCCCCTGTGATGCCCCCCCTGGATTCCCCACCGGTTAGGGCGTTGCCCGGGGCAACTCCCCCTTGAGGATCCGCCCCATGAGGGCCTGGTGGGTCGGGGTGTCGGGGACCTGGTCCGTGGAGACCCTGCGCCAGATTTCCGGCTTATCCATGTGGCCGTGGCAACCGGTGCAGACCCCGGTGCGCAATACCTTATCCACCTCGGCTCGGTTCAGGGCCCGGCTCAGGGGCCAGTGGCTGCCCACGGTGACCTGCTGAACGCCGGCCTCGTCCACCAGGCGGGACCAGTTGAATCCGGCGGCCCGGATTCCCCCCTTGCCCAATGTGGCCGGACGGCTGTGACAACTTTCACAGGACCGGGCCCGGCCCGTGGTGTGGGGTTGGACCGGGGCCGTGTCCAGGGCCAGGGGCGGGGAGGCCAATCCCAGTTCCCCGGCTTCGGCGGGATTCCGGGCCATGGCCCCGGCCGCCAGTACCTTTCCTTTGCCGTCCACCACGGTGTGGACCACCTGGCACCCCGGCACAATGGGGGAAACCCGGCCTTCTCCATTGATCCCAATCATGGGATCTTCCCAGGCCATGTAACCGTTGGACTCCCGGATGGCACCGGGGATCTCCCCATGTTTGGAAACGGCCGAATCCGGCTGGGCCCAATCCCGTCCCCGGGCAGTGGGATCGCTGAAATCCACCTTCACATGGCATCCATAGCATTGGGGAGCCCAACCACTGTGGCAGGTATAACACTCCATGGTTTTCAGATGGGCGGCCACCGACACCATGGCCGTCCGGGCCTCGGCTGCTCCGGGACTATCCCCCTTGTCCCAGGTGGCGCGCCGGGCCTTGAGCAGGGGAACCTCCAGGTCGTGGCCCCGGGCGGAATGGAGCCTTGCCCCCTCCCCCACCCGGACCACATTGCCCAGGGCATTGCCCCGGGTGGAAATCAAATATCCATCCTGGACCCCGTAATCAAACCCAAATCGCTGCTGGTCGGCGGAGCGCCTGGGCGCCACTCCCCGGGGCTTCCCTTCCACCTTCCGGCCAAATTCATCCCCATATCCCAGGGGCAACTCCCAGGGAAAGGCCCAGGGGGTGCCGTGGCAGTCGCTGCACTCGATTTCCACCTGGCCCAGGGTGGTGGTGGTAAGGTTTCCATTGCCGTGGACATCCATGCTGGTGTGGCAATCCTGGCAGAGCATGCCCGGCCCCTTCCCCGCCACCGGCCGATGGTGGACATCGGCGGGCAGGGCCATGTAATACTTCCCATGGTTGGGGGATTGGGGATTACCCCGGGCATCAAACCCGCCCCGGTGGGGGGTTTCCATGGCCCCGCCAAAGGAGGTGCCAATGCGTTTTCCCCGATTGTGGCAAACCTGGCAGCTGGCCACGGGGATTCCCCCGGTTTTCCGATTCCCCTGGATGCGATGGCGCAACAGCTTGCCCGGTTGATCCCGGGGAATGGTTTTATCCTTTCCCCGGTAGAGCCCATCCTGCCCATAGGGGATATGGCAGGCGGCACAGCCCAGCCCCCGGAAATCCCCGGGCCGGGGAATCCCCCGGGTGCCCAGGTGGCATCGCTGGCACTCCCGGCGCTGGTAAATCACCCCGGCCAGGGCCGGCCGGGCTTCCACCTGGGCCGGTGTTATTTGGGGCAAAGCAGCCAGGGCCGTGGGAAATTGATCCGGGTATGCAGCAGCCAAGCCGGCCATTCGCTTGGCATATTCCGGGGAGCCCCCGGCCGGAATGGGTCCGTCTTGGTCAACCACCGCCTGGTTCCCCAGGGGTGAGCCCATCAAATCCCCCAGCCCCCAGGCGGTGAAATTTCCCTGGATCTTTCCGGCTTCCGTGTTCATCAAGGATTTCCCCATGCGCCCCCCGTAACCAATGTGGCAGACCCCACAGCTGTTATCCACCACGGACAGATCCCCGGGATCGGGGTAAAAGGCCTTGGGCCCCATGACCCGGGAAAGGCTTTTGGGAACACCCTGGTGGGCCCTTTCCTTGTCCCGGGCCCGAGGGTTTCCCCCATGGCAGATGATGCATCCGTCAAAATCCCCATGGCGCTGGCCATTCTGACGAAGGAGCTGCATCATGGGGCGCTCCGGGGAGACAATGTTTTCAATGCCCCCGTGGCAATCCTTTGTGGTGCAGCCGCTTGCCCCGGCCGCAGGGCCGCAGAAAACAGCGCCAAAGACCACCAGGGCAAGGCTGAAAAACCATGGGGTTAAAAAACGTGGCAATGGATACATGGGGCCTCCTCTCATTGAACGAACCGGACGGGTTATCCCGATATCCTAACTTTTAAATCCGAACCCCATTTTGAATCGGGATTCTATTTTTGAATAAGGGCGTGAATCGGCATGGAAATCTGATACAATATCTGATATTCCATACCCCTAATTTCAAAGGGAAGACAAGCAGATAATGAAGATTTTAGAATATACCCTGGCCCAACTCATCCAACACTTGAAAACCCGTTACGGAAAGGGAAGATTCCATGCCGAAGCCCTCTTCCGGGAGGTGTTCAAGGCCGGGAGCCCCGATCCCCTTGCGGCGGAGGAATTTATCCGTTCCCCCAAGCTGGCCGCGGCCCTGGCGGGGAAAATCCAGCGGGAACC
>JAKSBM010000714.1 GCA_022361135.1 Desulfobacterales bacterium
AACCCGGCCCTCACCGAACCCTTTGGCCTCACCCTGCTGGAATCCCTGGCCTGCGGACTGCCCGTGGTGACCACCAACGACGGGGGGCCCATGGACATCATCCACAATTGCAAGGGCGGCCTTTTGGTGGATCCGGTGGATCCCAGGGAAATCGCCCGGGCCATCCGCAAAATCCTGAGCACCCCCGGGGACTGGAGCAGCTATTCCAAAAACGGGATCCTCAACACCCGCCGCTTCTACACCTGGGACAGCCATACCCGGAATTACGCCCGGGAGGCCCAGACCCTCTGCCGCCAATTTGAAAAATCCGCCATCACCCTGAGGGCGCCGAAAAACAGCATCGGTCGTCGGCTCAAGCACCTCAAATACATGCTCATCACCGACATCGACAACACCCTTTTGGGGGGACAGCCCGAAGCCCTGCGGGAATTCATGGCCTTTGTCCGGGACCAGGGCAACCACATGGGATTCGGGGTGGCCACGGGGCGGAGCCTTGATTCCGCCCGGGAAATTTTAAAAATCCATGACATCAAAACCCCGGACATCATCATCTCCGACGTGGGAAGCCGCATTGATTACGGATTTTCCAAAAACCAGGACCCGGGCTGGGAAAGCCATATCCGGAAAAACTGGAAGCCGGAGATGATCCGCAAACGGCTGGAACAGGTTCCCTTTATCCGTCCCCAGGCACATGGGGCCCAGGGGCCGTACAAGCTCAGCTATTACATGGAGCCGGGCAAGGACCGCATGGCCAAACTCCACCACCTCCTCACCCAGAGCCGATTCCAATATTCCCTGATCTATTCCCATGAGCGCTACCTGGACATTCTCCCCTACCGGGCCTCCAAGGGTAAGGCCATCCGTTACCTGAGCTATAAGTGGGAAATCCCCCTCTCCCATTTCCTGGTCTGCGGGGATTCGGGAAATGATGCGGAAATGCTCAAGGGTGACCCCCTGGGCGTGGTGGTTTCCAACTATAGTCCGGAACTGGCCCCCCTGAAAAATGCCAAACGGATCTTCTTTGCATCCCAACCCTACACCCAGGGCATTATGGAAGGGGTGGATCACTACCAATTTCCCTGCCCGGTCATGGAAAAGGAGACCACGGAACCATGACCATTCAAAATAAAATCCAGCTCATCACCTACCCGGACAGCATGGGCTCGGGCCTGCCCGAGCTCCACTATGTCCTGTTGAAATACTTCTCCAAGGCCGTGCGGGGGGTCCATATTCTCCCCTTTTACCCTTCGTCGTCGGACCGGGGATTTGCCCCCATCACCTACGATGAGGTGGATCCCAACTTCGGCACCTGGGACGATGTGGAAAAAATCGGCCAGGACTTTGACCTCATCATCGACTTCATGGTCAACCACATCTCCCGGCAATCCATTTATTTCCAGGATTATCTCCACAAGGGTCCCAACAGCGAATACGCCGACATGTTCCTCAGCTTTAACAAGCTGGCCCCCAACGGCTGGGTCAAGGATGAGGATCTGGACAAGGTCTACACCCGCAAACCCCGTCCCCCCTACCAGACCATAGAGCGGGCCAACGATGTCCTGGAAAAGATCTGGTGTACCTTTGACTACGAACAGATTGACCTGGATTACGATTCGGAAAAAACCCGTGAGGAAATGCGGCGCATCCTCATCCGGCTGGCCCGGAGAAGACCGGCCATGATCCGGCTGGATGCCGTGGCATACACCACCATGGAGCTGGGGACCAATTGCTTTTTCCTGGAGCCCCAGATCTGGGATCTCCTGGACTGGTTCAATGATTTTTCCCATGCCTTTGGAACGGAAATCCTGCCCGAGGTCCACGAGCACCACTCCTACCAACTCAAATTGGCGGAAAAGGGATATTGGTGCTACGATTTTGCCCTGCCCATGCTGGTGCTCCACGCCCTGTACATGGGCACCACCCGGGCCCTGAAACGCTGGTTGGAAATCTGCCCCAAAAAACAAATCACCACCCTGGATACCCACGACGGCATCGGGGTGGTGGACGTCATCGACCTCCTCTCCCAGGAGGAAATCGACCAGACCCTGGATCAATTGTACAAAAAGGGATCCAACATTAAAAAGACCTATTCCGGCCCCGAATACCAGAATCTGGACATCTACCAGGTCAATTGCACCTATTACTCGGCCCTGGGCTGCCGGGACGACCTTTATATCACGGCCCGCTGCATCCAATTCTTCACCCCGGGCATCCCCCAGGTGTATTATGTGGGCCTCCTGGCCGGCTGCAACGACATTGAGCTCCTGGAGCGGACCCGCATGGGCCGGAACATCAACCGCCACAATTACACCCTGGAAGAAATCAAGGAAGCGGTGGAACTCCCCGTGGTCCAGCGCCTGATCAAACTCATGGAATTCCGTAACTCCTACCCCGCCTTCGACGGGGAGTTTGAACTCCTCTCCAGTGCCGACCACGAACTCAAACTCAAATGGCAGAAGGACAACCACACCGCCGTGGCCCACATCAACACCACCGCCCCCTGGGCCAAAATCACCTACACCGACCCCGTGGCCTCACGGGAGGTGGAATTCACGGCCTGATCCCCCCACAAAGAGAAACCCGGCAGATCCACATCCATGTGTAGAATCTGCCGGGTATCAAAAGCCCTGGCTCCTTCCAGGGTAATCCATTTCAAAAAATAACCCATCCCGCCCTACCGGGTTGTCTCCACCCGATCCCCTTCCCGTTTTCCCCGGGCCAAGCGAATGGCAATGAGCACCACGGTCACCAGGGTGATGCCCAGGAAAAATGCCGCAATGGGACTCCGGACAAAGATCCCCCAATTTCCGTCGGAAATGATCAGGGCCTGGCGCAGGGAATTTTCCAGCATGGGCCCCAGGACAAAGGCAATGAGCAGGGGGGCCAGGGGGTAATTGAACTTGCGCATGACATATCCCAGGATTCCGAAACCGAACATGACCTGGACATCAAAGAGGCTGTTGTCCACGGCATAGGTCCCCACAAAACAAAGGGTGAGGATGACGGGATAAAGAACGGTCTTGGGAATCCGCAGCACATTCTTGGCCGCCTTGATGGAAAAGGTGCCGATGAGTAGATTTCCGGCGTTGCAGACCATGAGGCCGATGAACAGGGCATAGACAATGTTCACATGCTCGGTGAACATGGTGGGACCCGGGGTGATGCCCTGGATCATGAAGGCCCCCAGAAGCACGGCCGTGATGATATCCCCGGGGATTCCCAAACTGAGCAGGGGAATCAGGGTGGCCCCCACCACGGCGGAATTCCCGGCCTCGGCTGCGGCCACCCCCTCGGGTTCCCCCTGGCCAAAGCGTTCTGGGTGGGGGGAGCGTCGCCGGGCAATGCCGTAATTAATAAAGGCCGTCACCGTGGAGCCCAAACCGGGGATGGCCCCCAGAAAAGTCCCCAGGGCCGCCCCCCGGAAAACCGTGGGCAGATATCGTTTAAATTCCCACCAGGGCAGACGGTTTTCAGCCTCCTTCCCCTTCCAGTCCACCATGGTCTGATCCAGTTTTTCCTTCAGGCCGGCTTCGGTTTTTTCCAGGATTTCAGAAATGGCGAAAAGGCCGATGAGCAAGGGAATCAACCCAATGCCCTTGAGCACCTCCACATGGCCGAATCCAAACCGGGAATACCCGGTGACCGGATCCATGCCCACGGTG
>JAKSBM010000319.1 GCA_022361135.1 Desulfobacterales bacterium
GGCCTCTCCTTTGGACGGGTGGGGCCTCATGGTCAAGGGCGCCCTGGGATCGGCCTTTGCCCTTTCCGAAACCCTGACCCGGGCCACCCCTTTGATCTTCACGGGCCTGGCCGCTGCCGTGGCCTTTAGGGCCAAGCTCTGGAACATCGGCGGTGAAGGCCAGTTTTACATCGGCGCCTGCGTGGCCGTTCTGTTGGGCCGGGGGGCCGATGCCCTGCCGCCGGCCCTGCTCATCCCCTGGCTCTTTGTGGCCGGGGCCCTGGCCGGGGGGATCTTCCTGCTGCTGCCCACTTTTTTGAAGACCCACCTTAAGGTGGATGAGGTGGTCACCACCCTGCTGCTCAACTTTGTGGTCCTGCTCTTTGTGAACTGGCTGGTCTTCGGTCCCTGGAAGGATCCCATGTCCATGGGGTGGCCCCAGTCCGAGCCGGTGGTGGATGCCGCCGTCCTGCCCGTTCTCATGGCCAAGACCCGTCTCCACCTGGGCTTTGTCCTGGCCGTGGGGGCTGCGGTTCTGGCCTGGGCCTTCATGGGCTGGACCCGGTGGGGATTTGAGATCCGGGCCGTGGGGGCCAATGCCGAGGCCGGCCGCTTTGCCGGCATGCCCGTCACCGCCGTGATCATCCGCACGGCCCTGATTTCCGGGGGCCTGGCCGCCATGGCCGGGGTGGGGGAAATCTGCGGGGTGAAGGGCTATCTCACCACGGATCTTTCCCCGGGCTTCGGCTACACCGGCATTGTGGTGGCCATGCTGGCCGCCCTCCATCCCCTGGGGGTGGTGGCCTCGGCCCTCTTTGTGGCCGCGGTTTACATCGGGGCGGATTCCATGAGCCGGGCCATCAATATTTCCAACTACATTGCCGATGTGACCACGGCGGTTTCCCTGCTCTCGGTCCTGGTGGCGGTGTTCTTTACCCAATACCGGATTCGGAGGAGTTAAGGCCATGGAACTATTCTCATTTGATTTGATTTCAATGGTTTTGGAGACCGGATTCTGGATGGCGGTGATCCGCATGGCCACCCCCCTGATCTTCGGCACCCTGGGGGAGCTCATCTGCGAGCGGGCCGGGGTGTTGAACCTGGGCATCGAAGGGATCATGGCCGCCGGTTGCATGGGGGGCTGGATGTGGGTTTACATGGGGGGCACCCTCTGGGGAGGCGTGGCCTTTGCCGCCTTTTTGGGTATGCTCTTTGGCCTCCTCCATTCCCTGCTTACCGTCCACCTGGGGCTTTCCCAGCACGTCTCCGGCCTGGGGGTGACCATGCTGGGGTCCAGCCTTTCCGCCTTTGTTTTCCGCATGCTTTTGCCCGGGGTGACCACCCCGCCCAAGATCCTTCCCTTCCAGGCCCTGGATATTCCCCTTCTGGGCAGCATTCCTTTTTTGGGAGAGGTGCTTTTTTCACAGACCAGCCTCACCCTCCTGGCCTTTGGCCTGGTGGTGGTCACGGCATGGCTCCTCTTTTCCACCCCCCTGGGCCTGGCCCTGCGCATGGTGGGGGAAAACCCCATGGCCGTGGAGGCCCAGGGATTATCGGTTTTTTCCCTGCGCACCCTGGCCGTCTGCATGGGCTCGGCCTTCATGGCCGTGGGCGGGGCCTTCCTGACCCTGTCCGCATTTGACGCCTATTACATCGGCATGGTCAACGGCCGGGGATGGATCTGCATCGCTCTAGTCGTTTTTTCCTCCTGGAAACCCTATAAAGCCCTGTTGGGCTGCCTGCTTTTTGCCGGATTCGACGCATTGCAGATGCGGGTGCAGCAGGCATCGGGCATGGCCATCCCCTACCAGTTTTACCTCATGCTTCCCTATGTTTTTTCCATCATTGCCTTGATTGTCATGTCCCGGAAGGCGGCATACCCCAAGGCATTGCTCATACCATTCCGAAAAGGAGAACGTTGATATGATCGATCTTCTCATCCAGAACGCCCGGATCCACGGCAAGAAAGAATTACAAAACATCCTCTGCCGGGACGGAAAAATTTTGGACGTACTTCCTTCCTTTGACGGCCAGGCCCGCGAGACCATCGACGCCAAGGGCTATTTTGTCACCCCGCCCTTTGTGGAGTCCCACCTTCACCTGGATGCGGTCCTTTCCATGGGCATGCCCCGGCTCAACCAGAGCGGCACCCTCCTGGAGGGGATCCAGCTCTGGGGGGAACTCAAACCCCTGCTCACCCCGGAGGCGGTGAAGGAACGGGCCCTGCAATTCCTCCACTGGTCCATTGCCAAGGGCAACCTGGCCGTGCGCAGCCATGTGGACACCACCGATCCCTCCCTCATGGCCGTGGATGTGCTTTTGGAGGTCAAGGAGGAGATGAAGGATTACATTGATCTTCAATTGGTGGCCTTTCCCCAGGATGGGGTCCTGCGCGCCCCCGGGGGCGTGGAATTGTTGAAAAAGGCCCTGGACAAGGGCATTGATGTGGTGGGGGGGATTCCCCACTTTGAGCGGACCATGGCCGACGGGGCCGAATCCGTTCGCCTCCTCTGCGAGATTGCGGCGGAGCGGGGCCTCCTGGTGGACATGCACTGCGATGAAACCGACGATCCCATGTCCCGGCACATCGAAACCCTGGCATACGAAACCCAGCGCCTGGGACTCCAGGGGCGGGTCACCGGTTCCCATCTCACCTCCATGCACTCCATGGACAATTATTATGTGTCCAAACTTTTGCCCCTCATGGCCGAGTCGGAAATCAACTGCGTTTGCAACACCCTGATCAACATTCTGATCCAGGGACGCCACGACAGCTATCCCAAACGCCGGGGCCTCATGCGGGTGCCCGAGCTCATGGATGCGGGCATCAATGTGAGCCTGGGCCACGACTGCGTCATGGATCCCTGGTATTCCCTGGGAAGCCACGACATGCTGGAGGTGGCCCACATGGGGATCCACTGCCTCCACATGACCGGGTTGGCCCAGATGGATGCCCTATTTGACGCCGTAACCTGCAACGCCGCCAAAACACAGCATCTTGAGGGCTATGGGCTGGAGCCGGGCTGCAATGCCGACATGGTCATCCTCCAGGCCGATTCCAAGTTTGAGGCCATCCGTCTGCGGGCCAACCGCCTCTTTGTCATCCGAAGGGGCAGGGTGATTTCCACCATGCCGGAAAACACGGCCTGTGTGAACATCGGGGCCGGGGATGTGGCCGTGGATTTCTGCCGCTGATCTTATTTCAGGTATATCATTAAAGAGAAAAGCACCGGTGTTGGGCCGGTGCTTTTTTTATGGGGTAGGCCTTGGGGGCGTCAGGGGCAGTCCCCCGTGTTCTTCCCGGGCGGCGGCCTTGAGCACCTCTTCTCCGCCATGGGTGAGGATGGCCTCCATGGCGGTGCGGGCAGCCCGTGGATCCTTGTCCTCCAGTGCCTGGAGCAGCTGCCGGTTCAATTCCAGGGAGCGTTCCGCCGTTCCGTTAATTCCGTAGAAAAACCGGGTGTAATGGGCATAGACCGGGCGGAAGGAATTGAAAATCAATTGGTGGATGAGGTTGCCCCCGGCGGCCAGGATGCCCCGGTGGAAGAGAAAATCCTGGCGGCTTTGGGTTTCGGGATCATCCAGGTTGTCTTTTTTTTCCCTTAAAATGTCCGCCAGTTCGGAAAGCTCCTCCGGGGTGATGACCCGGGCGGCCCTTTGGGCGGCCTGGGTTTCGTTGACCCGGCGGTATTCCAGCAGGGCCGTGAGGTGGTCCC
>JAKSBM010000346.1 GCA_022361135.1 Desulfobacterales bacterium
CCATTCTTCCTGAAGCTGCCAGAGTCCTTAACGCCCGCTCCATCTCCCTCCCCCCGCCATCACCTGGCCCTCAGGGTATGATGGGCAAATCCCATAGTCATAATGTTTCTCTTAAAAACGTCCCAATTGAACGGGTTTAAAAATTATGGAGGTAACACCAAATAATCATAACTCCCGCCAGTGACAGCGCCTAGGAGATGATCAAAACGGAATTGTAAGGCAGCCTCTTCATTGTTTCGGAACATATTTTTAAGAATCGTCATGGTGATGTTGAAAGCAGTTTAAATTATAGGGAATCCTTGAAGTGGGAGTCCGATGGAATGGGTCCGACTTCATACATGGGGGCAGCGACATTGGATTTTGTATTTCAATTACAAACAATTGATCGCAACACGTTGCAGATGAATGGCAAACACAGCCCATGGTTCATGACATATTTTTGGTAACCGCCATGGAACAAAGCTTTGACAGGGGCGGTGACAGCGGTGTAGAACATCCCCTATCCCCGGCGTTCAAACCGGATAACCTCCAGTTCGTGGAAGGGTGAGGATGGCAGAGCCCAAGTGGAAAAATCCAGGCGTTGATGAAATTCCCCAGTCCCACCTGGATCTCATTGAAAATGCCCCCATTGGTATTTTCCAGTCCTGTCTTGAAACCCATCGTTTTCTCAATGTGAACCCGGCCATGGCCCGGCTTCTGGGCTATGACTCTCCAGCCCAATGCGTCTCCGGCATTGGGGATATCTCCCAGGATCTCTATGTGGAACCGGAAAGCCGGACCTTTTTCCTGGAGACCCTCAGGGCCCGGGGGAAATTGTTGAATTTTGAAAATCGGTTCCGCCGCAGGGACGGCCGCATCATCCATGGGAAAATCCATGCCCGGGTGGTGCGGAATCAAAATGGCCGCGATCAATTCCTGGAAGGATTTTTCGAGGACATCACCGCCCAGAAGGAGGCCGCCCTTTCCCTGGTCCAGCGGGAGGAAACCTACCGCCTGATTTTCAAGAACACCGGCACAGGCGCCATCATCGTGGAAGAAGACATGGAGATTTCCCTGGTCAATGACGAGTTCCTCCGCCTGGTGGGCTATGATCGTTCGGAGATGGAAGGGAAGATGAAGTGGCCCAGCATCGTTGCCTTTCCCGAAGATCTGGAGCGGATGCTCGCCTATCACAAGGAGCGCCGCCATACCCGGGACCTGGTGCCCAAGTCCTATGAATTCACCCTGAAGGATAAGGCCGGGCAGCATAAGAATACCCTGGTCCGCGTGGATCTCATCCCGGGGACGGGCAAGAGCATTGCCTCCTTTGTGGATATCCACGAACGAAAGCAGGCCGAGGCAGAGATGCGGAGACGGGAAGCCGACCTGGACAAGGAAAACCAGCGCCTCCGGGCGGCCATGAAGGACCGGACCTCATTTTGCGGGATTGTGGGCAAGAGTCCGGCCATGCAAAAGGTCTATGATTTGATTCTCCGGGCCGGCCTCACCGATTCCAATGTCATCATCTACGGGGAATCGGGAACGGGGAAGGAGTTGGTGGCCCACGCCATCCATACCATGAGCGATAGGTCGGAAAATCGCTTTGTTCCCGTCCATTGCGGGGCCATCCCTTCACATTTGCTGGAAAGTGAGTTTTTCGGCCATAAAAAGGGGGCTTTCACCGGGGCCATGCGGGATACCCCGGGCTTTCTGGACCACGCCCGCCTGGGAACCCTGTTTTTGGACGAATTGGGGGAGATTGATACCCGGATCCAGGTGAAGCTCCTGCGGATCCTGGAGGGCAACGGCTATACCCCGGTGGGGGGGAGGAATGTGAAATCCACCGATGTCCGCATCATCGCCGCCACCAATCGAAACCTCAACGACATGGTTCGGCAGGGGCGCATGCGGGAGGATTTTTTCTACCGGATTCACATCATTCCCATTTATATTCCCCCCCTGCGGGAACGGCTGGAGGACCTGCCTTTGCTGGTGGATCATTTCATGGAAAAATACGGGAATCCCGGCCACCGACTTCCTTCCCACATGATGAATTCCCTCATGCGCCACCATTGGCCTGGCAATGTCCGGGAATTGGAAAATACCCTCCAGCGGTTGGTCAATCTGGATGAGACCGAATTTGTGGCCACCCCCTTGACCCGGGGGGGCAGCGTTCCGTTACCTGCCTTGGCTGCCGATGATGCTTCGCTCCGGAATTCCAACCTCTCCGCCGCCCTGGATGCCTTCGAGGCCGGCCATATCCGTTCCATCCTGAAGGCCCATGGATGGAATCGCAGGGATACGGCCCGGGCCTTGGGTGTGGGACGGAAAACCCTTTATTTGAAAATGAAACGGCTGGGGATTCATCACGGCCAAGGATAAAGAGATGCAAATGGGTTAATCGTGACCCATGGGATATATTTAACCCAATCTTAAAATATTCTAAATATTCAATGGGCTTGTTGAAATAATCTGTTTTATCCATGATTTGACGGGTTGAATTTGACCCATTTCGTATTTTGGATGCCATGGCAGCTGATGCCTGTCCCATGGGCATCCCCTCGGTTTTTCCCTCCGGCACGCTTTGTGCTGAATAGTATTTTTGATCATTAACGCTGTTCGTATATTGGGAGTTGTATTTCAAACCATTCACAATGGAGGATGCACCATGGCCAATCAGCCCTTGACGTCGGAAGAAAAAGGTCGGTATTGCGAATTAAATGAAGAGAACATTGAATTTCTCATGAAGCGCTACAATCGGACCAACCGGTGGGTCATCGCCGATATGCTCCGTCGAACCAAGTACCATTATCCCGACAAAACCGCCCTGGTCTACAATGATATCCAGCGCAGCTATTCCGAACTGGATGCCGAATGCAACCAGGTGGCCCATGCCCTCATGGACCTGGGGGTGAAGAAGTATGACCGGGTGGCCATCCTGGCCCACAACACCCACCACCATGTGTTGACCTGGATGGGGGCGGCCAAGGCCGGCGCTGTATACCTGGCACTGAACTATCTTCTATCGGCCAAGGACATCGCCTATTGCATCAACCATTCCGAATCCAAGGTCTTTATTGTGGAGGACGTTTTTTATGACCTGGTTAAGGATGTACTTCCGGAGTTGTCCACGGTGAAGACCTTGATCTGGTCCAACCAGGGCGAAGGCCGGGGGCCTGCCGACGGGTTCAAGGAGTTCAACGACTGGTACCAGCGTTATCCCGCAGAAGAACCCGATGTGGAGCTGCGCATCGAAGACCCGGTTCAGATGACCTATACCTCGGGTACGGAATCCCTGCCCAAGGGGGTGATCATCTCCAACCAATCCCTGATTTCCGAATACATGGGCTGCATCATCGACGGCGGCTTTGACTCCCAGGATATCAATGTCAATGCCCTGCCCATTTACCATTGCGCCCAGCGGGATGTATTCATGAACCCCATGTTCTGGCTGGGGGG
>JAKSBM010000283.1 GCA_022361135.1 Desulfobacterales bacterium
CGGGTTTCATAGGTGTTGTAGCAAGCGTAGCGGTGGGAGAGGTAGGTGGCCGACCGGGTCTGGGGATAGCCGAAAAGGCCCTTGAAAAAACGGGGCAGAATCAGGAATCCGGCCACCCCGTCGGTCATGGAAATATCAATGTATTGCCCTTCCCCCGTATTGTTCCGGCTCACCAGGGCCATGAGGATGCCCATGGCCGCATTCATGGCCCCGCCGGCAATGTCCGCCATCTGGACCCCGGGGATGGACGGGGGCTGGTCCGCCGGTCCCATGAGGTCCAGAAGGCCGGCATGGCTCATGTAATTCACGTCGTGTCCCACGGCATCCCGCATGGGGCCGGTCTGCCCGTATCCGGAGATGGAACAATAGATGATGCCGGGATTCTCTTTTTTCACATCTTCATAGCCCACCCCCAGCCGGTCCACCACACCGGGGCGGAAGCCCTCCAGGACGACATCGGCCCTGCGGGCCAGTTTAAAGAAAATCTCCCTGCCGGTGTCGGATTTCAAATTCAGGGAAACGTGGCGTTTATTCCGGTTCACCCCGTTGAAAAAAATCTCTCCGGTCTCCTTGGTTCCGTCCTCCACGGCAATGACCTCGGCCCCGTGATCCGCAAGGATCATGGAACAATAGGGACCGGGGAGGAGCCGGGATAGATCAAGGACGCGGATGCCGTCCAATGCACCTGTCATGGTTTATCCTTTCATTTTTTGCATGCGATAGTATCCGGTGGTTGCCGCCACCACTTGGCCCTGGGTATCCTTGACCTCCCCCTCCAGGGTGAAGTCCACATGGCCGGTTTCCCGGGCCTCCCGGGCCAGACGGGCCGCCTCTCGGCTGTCCATGCTCATTTCAATTTCCACATCCGTGCGTGCCGGTTTGAGGAATTTAATGTTCATCTCCTTGACCAGGGGGACAAAGGGATTGTCCTCAAAGGTGGTGTATATCAAGACCCCGCCGGGGAGTTCCGCCAATGTGAACAATGCCCCGGCCCAGACCGTACCCATGTGGTTTTCATTGCCTGCCAGGGGGAGTTTCAATTTCACCCGGCAGGGCTCCAGGATCTCGGCCCGGAGTCCCATGCGATTCAGGAAGGCAAAGTCATTTTCCACCAAATCAATGATGCGTCGTAATTCCATCCCCCCTCCTTCCGGCGCCCATCAGAGCCCCATGGTTTTGGCCACGATACCCTTCATGATTTCATTGGTGCCGGCAAAGATGGAGGTCACCCGCACGTCCCGGAACTGACGGACCAGGGGACAGGATTCCACCGCCCCCTCCATGCCCAGGATATCCAGGCATTTGGAGCCCACATTCTTGGCCAGTTCCGTGTTCCAGTATTTGGCCATGGACGTTTCCTGGATCACCTGCTTGCCGGCCATGTGATCGGCCACCACCGCCTCGGTGAAGACCCGGGCTGATTTCACGGCCGTGGTCATTTCCACCATATCGAATTGAACGGCCTGGGACTTGGCCAGGGGGCGTCCACCGGAATTATGGGTTTTACAGAATTCCAGGGTTTCGGCCAGCATGGCTTCGGCATTGCAGACCCCGCCCACGGCACAGACCAGCCGTTCCTGCTGGAGTTTCTGCATGAGCATGACAAAGCCGTCTCCGGCCCGGCCCAGGCGGTTGGCCTTGGGAATCCGGCAATTGGAGAAAAAGAGCTCCGCCGTGTCCTGGCTGGCCCATCCCATTTTTTCAAAGGGTTGGCCCTTGGTGAATCCGGGGGTGCCCTCCTCCACCAGGAAGAGGGAAACCGCCTTGTGCTTTTCCTTGACCTCGGGATCCCGGGCGGCCAGGACCACCACATCGCAATTCACCCCGTTGGAAATAAAGGTCTTGGAGCCGTTGAGGACGATGTGGTCCCCATCCTCCACGGCCGTGGTCTCCATGGAGGCCACGTCGGACCCCGCCCCGGGCTCGGTCATGGCCACGGCGGCAATGCAGGAGCCGTCGGCACAACCGGGCAGGAATTTCTGTTTTTGTTCTTCGGTGCCAAAACTGAGAATATAGGGCACCACGATATCGGAATGCAGGCCGGCGGCCAGGCCGGTGAAATTGATCCGGGACATCTCCTCCCAGACAATGACGCTGTGGAGGAAGTCCAGGCCAGGTCCCCCGTATTCCTTTGATAAACTGGGGCAGAGGAAGCCCTGCTCCCCCATTTCCTTCCACATCTCCCGGGGGGTGAGATGGGCGGCCTCACACTCGGGAATCCTGGGAACCACCCGTTCCTTTAACCAGGTTGCCAGGCGACTGCGGTAGGCGTGGTGGGTATCGGTGTATTTGAGTATCTCCATGTCCTAGTCCTTTGGGGCGGTTCAGGCCCGTTTGGGGGTTTTGATTTTTCCCACGGTGAGTTTGGCCAGGGTCGACAGCCGAGAGTGGGGATGGGACCCCAGGAGCTTGAGGTATTTGGCATCCCGGTAGAAATGCTCGATTTCCCCCTCCTGCATATAGCCGAATCCCCCGTGGATCTGGAGGGAGGCATCGGCTGCGGATTCCGCCGTGCGACAGGCGCTTTCCATGGCCATGTCCGCCAGGCCCGGCTCGGGCTTACGCTGGGTATCGGCGGCCAGGGCCGCATCGTAAACCAGACTCCGGGAGCCTTTGATGTTCAATGCCATCTCCCCCACATACCGGGACAGCCCCTCAAAGACCAACACGGGACGTCCGAACTGTTCCCGCTGCTTGCCGTAAGCCAGGGCCCGGTCCAGGGACCCCTGGGCAATGCCCAGGGCCATGCCTGCATTGAGATATTTCACCTGATCCAGATATCCATTCACCGCCTTCAGGGCCTTGCCTTCCTTACCCAACAGATTGACCGCCGGGACCCGGGCCTGGTCCAGGAACATGTCCGCCGTGGGGCAGAGGTTGTTCCCCAGCTTCCGGGGGGTGGGGGTCAGGGCCAGTCCCGGGGTCTGGTGGTCCACCAGGATCAGGGAAAGGCCGTTTTCCGTCCGGCACAGCAGGGGAAAGAAAATGGGAATATCCCCATCCACGGCACCGTTGGCCACCTGGATTTTTTTGCCCGTGATCACCCATTCATCCCCCTCCAGGCGGGCCTGGGTTTCACAGCTGGTGGGGTCATATCCCTGGCCGGGTTCAAACAGGGCCGCCCCGCACAATGCCCGGCCTTCACACACCGGTTCCAGGACCGCCTTTTTCTGCGCCTCGTTACCCAGGATCTGGATGAGCTCCGCCCCCGAGGCGGCCAGGCCCAGGGCCAGGCCACAGGAGGAATCCCGGCGACAAAGGGCTTCCAGGGTGATGAGGCTTTCCAGCAGCCCCAATCCGCCCCCTCCGAATTCCTCGTCCAGATGGAGGCCGATGAATCCGAGATCGGCGGCTTCCCGCCAGGTATCCCGGGGGAAGAGACCGGCCTTTTCCATGTCCAGAATGGTATCCTTATCAAATTCGCCCTTTGCAAATTCCCGGGCTGCACTTTGGATCTGCTTCAGGGATTTATCCAGTTCAATCATGGTGACTCCAGGTTTAAGCTTGCATTTTGGATTTGATATCCCGGCGCAGGTCCTTTTTCAGGATCTTGCCCACAGGATTCCGGGGGATGGCCTCAACCACTTCCAACCGCTCCGGATGCTTGTACTTGGCCACCCCTTTTTCCTCCAGGAAGGCCACGATTTCGGCCAGATCCAGGCCGTTTTCCTGGACCGTGGTCACATATACACACATGCGTTCCCCCAGCTTTTCATCGGGGAAGCCCACAACGGCGGCATCGGTGACCTTGGGATGGGCCATGATATGGTTTTCAATTTCCTGGGAGGAGATATTGAACCCCCCGCGGATGATGATGTCCTTGGCCCGTTCGTAGAAGGAGATGCAATCGTTTTCCTCCACCCGGAAGATATCTCCGGTGCGGAAGAAACCGTCGTCGGTGAAGGCACTCTGGGTGGCCTGGGGATTTTTAAAATATTGGGCAATGAGCCCCGGCCCCTTGTAGCAGAGTTCGCCCACCTGTCCCACTTCGGTGACCTCGTTGCCCATGGCATCCACCAACTTGACCACCACATGCTTGGAACAGGCGGTTTTCCATTCCCGGCCGGGTTTACCGTAATGGGGGAAGACCGAGGCCCGCATTTCCATGTCCGGCAGATCCTGCATGCCCGAAATGAAGCCGGTGCCTTCGTTCTGGCCCCAGATGTTTCCGATGTCGATGTCCCAGCGCCGTTTGAATTCCTGCATGGTCCACAGGGAGGGCGGTGCGGACCCCAGGGTGATATTCCTGAAGGAGGAGAGATCAAAGGTGTCCACCTGGGGATGCTTGGCCACCATGTTGGCCAGGGCCGGCACCAACAGGGTGTAATTGGGGCGTTCGGTCATGATTTGCTGCATGAAAACCGCGGGGTCAAAGGGATGGTGGAGGATCAAGGTTCCGCCCAGGAAAACCCAGGGCATCATGATGGTGCCCACCGAGGCCATGTTCACCAGGGGACCGGCCGTGAGCATGGTGTCTCCGGCCTGGACACCGGCGGCGTCCTGGAGGGCGGCAATGCCGGCCCAGGTATTATGGGTCATGGGACAGCCCTTGGGATTGGCTTCGGTGCCCGAGGTCCAGCAGATGGTGAACACATCGTTGGCGTCCACGGCCACGTCCACTTCGCTGGGATCCCCCATGGCCATGTCCCGAATCTGGTCCAGGGCAATGAGATGTTCCAGGGTATCATGCTTTCCGGCCAGGGATTCCCCCATTTCAAAATGGCTGAATCCGTTAAATTTTTCCAGGGTGACAAAGAACCGGGCTTCGGTGAGTCCGGCAATGTAGCTGAGTTCGTTTTCCCGCCAGAGCACGGGGGAGGGCGAGGTGATGCCGCCGGCCTTGGACACGGCAAAATAAAGCATGGCCAGCTCCCAGCAATTGGGCAGTTGAACCATGACCACATCGTCCTTTTTCAGACCCATTTTCACCAGAGCGGCGGCGGTGGCATCCACCCGTTTTACAAATTCTCCATAGGTGATGCGTTCGGGATCATGGCCGGTGAGGGCCTGGCGGTTGGCCGGATCCACCAGGCAGACCCGTTCCGGGTCCGTCTTGGCCTGCTGGGCCAGCCGGTCCACCAGGGTGAGGGTGGAGTAAACACCTGCCTCTGTGTAGAATTGAATATTTTCCTGTGTCGCAAGAATCATGAAACCCCCATTTCGCAATTAACAACCATACAAATTTGAGCAGGGGAGGCCCGGGGCCCCCCCTACCCGCCCATTATGATATGACCATGGTCCGTCCCCGGTCACCCGGCTTCCGATGGTTCCGGTAGAGGAGGTCAGGGATGTCCCATGACCGGAACCGCCGAAGCGGTTCCGGATTTGGTGATACTCAGACCCAATTACCCTTCATATTTCCCCACGATGGAGATGGAGCAAACGTTGGAGCTGGGAAAACCGCCCAGGTTGTGGGTCAATCCCATCTGGGGATTTTCCAGCTGGCGGTCTTCGGCCCGTCCGTTGAGCTGCAGGTACATTTCATAGAGCATGCGCAACCCCGAGGCCCCGATGGGATGGCCAAAGCATTTCAGCCCCCCGTCGATCTGGCAGGGCACCTGGCCGTCGGCGTCATAGAAGCCGTCCAAAACGTCCTGGACCGCCCGGCCCCGCTCGGAGATGTGGAGGTCCTCCATGGTGACCAACTCGGTGATGGAAAAACAATCGTGGACTTCCATCATGGAGATTTCCTCCCGGGGATTGGTGATGCCGGCTTCGGCATAGGCCTTTTCACTGCACCGGGTGGTGGTCATAAAATGATCCCCGTCCCAGTCGTTGTAGGCCATTTCTTCCCCGGAACTCAGGGCCAGCTGCAGGGCCTTCACCGTGACAAAATCCTTTTTCCCCAGTTTTTTGGCAATTTCCGGGGTGGTGACGATGGCGCAGGCCGATCCGTCGGAAACCCCGCAGCAGTCGAAAAGCCCCAGGGGATGGGCAATCATGGGGGCATTCATCACCTGGTCCATGGAAATCTCTTTCCTCAGATGGGCCTTGGGATTTTTGGCCCCATTGGCATGGCTCTTGGTGGAGATATGGGCCATGGCTTTTTTAATGTCCCCATCGTCAATCTTATACTTGGCCCCATAGGCCGAGGCCAGCTGGGCAAAGCAGCCCGGGGCCGTCATATTGGGATACCATTGCCAGGTCAGGGAGCCGGCATTGGATCCGGTGAAAGACGGCAAGCCCCCAAAACCGGTATCCTTAAGCTTTTCCACCCCCAGGGCCAGGCAGATGTCATAGGCCCCGGAGGCCACGGCATAGCAGGCCCCGCGAAAGGCTTCCGAGCCCGTGGC
>JAKSBM010000474.1 GCA_022361135.1 Desulfobacterales bacterium
AGAAGCTGTTTAATGGACGAAATGATGGAGATGGCATAGGCCTTAAGCTTATCCTCATCTTCATCGGATTTTTCAAAGTATTCCACCTGGGCCACAAAGGGTGGCGTGTCGGAGAGAAATTTCTTAATCCGAAATCGCTCCAGCCCCTGGGCGATGAATTGGAGATTTCCCTCCACATCCACCACATTGAGCATTCGCACCACACACCCCACCTGGGGAAAATCCTTTTGATAGACGTATTTTCCTTTGACCTCCTTGAGATAGGAAAGGCCCAAGAGGCCCTGGGATTCATTGGTGGCCTTGATCAGGGTGGTTTCCCAACGTCGCTTGCTGACCACCAGGGGCTGGACCTGGGCCGGCAAATGGGGGCGACCGGTAATGGGAACAAGATAGAGAATTTCAGGTTTTACGGTCTGCTGAATCAATTGATTTTCAGAGGACCCCTCTTCTTCATTCACGATTTCAGGGGTTATGGGCTTGGTCTCATCGGTCATGGAACACCTCAACAATAATAAATTGGGGTTATGGGTGAAGGGGTGATGTTCCATAGTACACTCATCTGCCAGGGAATGACAACTGAAAACAAAACCCCGCAGCACCCTTTTCCCGGGAGGGAAAGAAATGCTGCGGGGCCTTTTGAAATCCGGGCCGATGCCGGTTTTACTATTTTATAATATTGGGGTTACAACAGGATTGATCCTTGGGGTTCTTGGTGCTGCATCCCCCTTCGCAACTGCAATTGCATCCGCCGTCTCCCTTATATATTTTCACAAAGCTTCGCAGGGTGAAGAAAATGGCGATGGCCACCACAGCCCAGACAATCAGATTCTCCAGGTTCATAATCCCTCCTAAGGTTAAGAGATAATCCGGGTACCGATCTGGTACACGGCCACGGACAGGGCAAAGGCCAGGGCCGTATTAAAGACCACGGAGAAGGCTGCCCATTTCCATGACCCGGCTTCCCGTGCAATACAGACCACGGTGACAAAGCAGGGGGCATAGAAGATGGTAAACATAATCAGGCTCAGTGCAGTCACAGGTCCCCAGCCGTCGGCGGCCTTGAGGCGATCGGACAGTGAGCCGGTTTCTTCGGGATCCACTTCACCCAGGGAATGGGCCGTCCCAAGGGTAGAAACCACCACTTCCTTGGCGGCAAAACCACCCACCAGGGCAATATTGGTTTTCCAGTCAAATCCAGCCCATTGGGTGACACCTTCCATGGCCATGCCGATGCGACCGGCCAGGGAATTTTGAAGGGCGGCACGGGCTTCGTCCAGCTCCACATTCATCAATGCGTCGCCAAGCTGGGCAGCGCCGGCAGAAAGTTCAACGCCGTCTTCGGCGTTTTCCAGTTCGGCCACAATGGCCTGGGGGGAACTGGCTGTGATGGCGGCCCGCTGCTGTTCGAAATTCTGCACGGTGGCATCGTCCAGTCCCGGGAAGGTCATCATGGCCCAGAGCAGGATGGAGATACCCAGGATGGTGGTACCCGCCTTTTTAATGTACTGCCAGGTTCTTTCCCAGGTATGAATCAAAAGCCCCTTGAGGGTGGGCAGACGATAGGGAGGCAACTCCATGACAAAGGGAGTGGCTTCCCCCTTAATAATGGTGGAGCGCAGCAGCCGGGCAACCAAAAGTGCTCCGGCCCAGGAAACCAGGGTGATAATCAACATGATACGGGCCTGGTTTTCCGCAAAAAAGGCACCCACCAGGAGGGCAAATACCGGCAACTTGGCACCACAGTTCATGAAGGGAACGGTGAGCAGGGTAGCCAGTCTTTCCTTGGGGGACTTCAGGGTTCTGGCCGCCATGACACCGGGCACGGCACAGCCACCGGCGATGCCGCCGGAAACGATGAAGGGCATCACAGAGGCCCCGTGGAGGCCGAACATGCGGAAAAGACGGTCCAGCATAAAAGCCATGCGGGCCAGATAGCCGGTATCTTCCAGGAAAGAAATCCCCAGAAACATGAACATAATCAGGGGAACAAATCCCAAAACGCCGCCCACACCGTCAATGATGCCGGAGACCACCAGGGATTTCAAATGGCCGTCGGGGAGCACCCCTTCAACGGTGCCGGAAAGCCAGCCAAAGAATCCTTCCAACCATCCCACCGGCAATTCGCTATAGGTAAAGGTGAAATTATACAGGGCCATGAGCACTGCGATCATGATGGCCGGGCCCAGGATTCGATTGGTCAGAACCCGGTCCAGCTTGTCGGACAATTCCAGCCGGTTGGCATTGGAGGCCTGGGTCATGACGTTCTGCTTGAGTACGGAGTTGATATACCCATACCGCTGGTCGGCGATCATGCCCTCGGGATCCACATCCAGGGTGGCGTTGAGGTGGTGGGTAAGCTTTGCCGTGATGGCCTTGAGTTCCGATGAGGTAATGGCATCTGACTCTTCCCCCAGTTCCAGGATCTGACCGTCGCTTTCCAGGTATTTCAACGCCACCCAACGGGGGGCGTATTTCTGGGTCAGGAACCCTTTTTTCAGGATCAGGGCTTCCATTTTTTCCAATGCGCCGTCAATGTCCTGGCCGTAGGAAATCACCAGGGGATCTGCCTTCACAGGATTTGCAGAAACGGTCTCCAACAACTCATTTTTACCTTCCCCGCTGCGGGCCACCGTGGGAACCACCGGCACCTTCAAAAGACGGGAAAGTTTTTCATGGTCAATCTGGATGCCCCGTTTCTGGGCCACATCCATCATATTCAAGGCAATGACAACCGGCATCCCCATTTCCATGAACTGGACGGAAAGATAGAGGTTACGCTCCAGGTTGGAGGCATCCACGATATTCACAATCATGGCCGGTTTTTCATTGACCAGGAAATCCCGGGCAACCACTTCCTCCAAGGAGTAAGCCGTCAAGGAATAGGTACCGGGAAGATCCACCACCTCATAATCACCCGTGGGGGTAACGCAGGTGCCCTGCTTTTTTTCCACGGTGACTCCGGGATAGTTGCCCACGTGCTGACGGGCACCGGTCAATGCATTGAACAACGTTGTTTTGCCGGAGTTGGGATTCCCGGCCAAGGCAATGGCAATACTCATTTTAATTTACCTCCACAGTAATATGATCGGCTTCATTATTTCTCAGACTCAGTGTGAACCCCATGATCCGAAGGGAAACCGGATCATAGAGGGGGGCCTTCCCCTGGATGGAAATTTCCTTTCCAGGAACCAAGCCCATGTCGCGGATCCGCCGTCCCAATTCGCCATTTGCCTTAACCGACTCAATGGTTCCGGTCTGGTTCACCTGCATCTCTCTCAGCCTTATTATTGCCATAATTGTCTCCTTTATTTGCCCTTAAAAGTTATGTCATGCTTTTTGGAAAAAGTTTTATATAACTAACTATATTCAAAGTCAACAAATTATAATGCAGGTATGAAAAATAATTATTTGACTTACTATATTGTTAGGCTATAAAAAGAACAGCATCATCAAAACTGGAGGAATGAATGAATAAGAAAGCATCGCTTTCAGAAAGCCTTGAAGACTATTTGGAAACCATCCTGGAGCTGCAGACCCAGAATACGGTTGCCCGTTCCAAGGACATTGCGGAAAAGTTGGACATCAAACGGGGATCGGTGACAGGGATGTTGAAAAAACTGGCAGCCCAAAATCTGATCAACTATGAACCCTACGGATACGTCACCCTGACACCCGAAGGGGAGAAAATTGCCAAGGAAATCGAAAAACGCCATGTGGCGCTCAAGGATTTTCTTTTCCGGATTCTTAAGGTGGATGAAAAGACAGCCGACGAAACCGCCTGCAAAATGGAACATGCCATGGACAGCAAAACCTTTAAAAAATTTACGGATTTTGTTGCCACCTTGGATGCCTGCCCCCACAGGGAACAGGATTAATCAGCATCTGAGCATCGGCAGGGACACCATTTCTTCAACGGAAAGGGGACGATTTCCCTTTTTTCCCACCTGGCAGGCAGCGGCCAGGGATCCCAGATAGGCCCCCTGCCAGACGTCTGCGCCCACGGCCAGGGCCAGGGCCGAACAGGTCAATAAAGAATCCCCGGCCCCGGCCGGATCCACTGCCATGGGATTCATGGCATCCAGACGATCGGTGAGAAACCCTTTTCCTTTGGGTTTGGCCGCATGGACCAGGAGCCCTTCCTTGTCCAGGGTGATGAAGATATTGGCCGCACCGGACTTCCGACGCAATTTTTCAGCCAGCACCACCAGGCCGGATTCAAAATCCTTCAGGGCCAGCCGTGCCTCACGTTCCGTGGGGGTCAACAACACCATTCCCCGGAATCGACTCACATCCCCCACCTGGGAGGAAGATTGGCTGTCCGCCACCATCATCACCCCTGCCCCGCGGCAGAGGTCCACAACCTGATCCACCAGGGGCTGGGGAAGACATCCATAATTAAAATCTGAAAACACAACCAGATCCTGTTCAGGGATGATGTCCAGCAATTCCACCATCATCTGCTCCTGGAGTTCCCGTCCGATGGGATGCTGGCGCAGGTGGTTGACCCGGAGCAGGGTCTTGCCGGAACTGCGGAAACGCTGCTTCAGAATGGTGGGACGGGATTCATCCGTAAACAAATGGTGGCGCACATGGGCCCGGGCCAGTTTTTCACGGACAAAATCAGAGATTTCATCCCTGCCCACCAGGGAAAAAAAGGAAACATCCGCCCCCAGGTTGGACGCATGGGCGGATACGATACCGGCCCCGCCCACAAACAATTCCGTACCCACCGGGGAGACCACGATGGTGGGATCCTCCCGGCTCATGCCCAGGGAATCGCAGGTGATATATTCATCCACGATGGTCTCCCCAATGACCAGCACCTTGAGTTCTGAAAACCGTTTCAACACCCGGTTGAGGTCCTCCCGCTCAAAATTGTGGCGACGCATGTATTCCCCATTTTCAACCCAATTGCACCGCCCGTTCCCTGCCCCCTTCCCCTGGAGCAATTCCACCAGGGAGAAGCTCATGTCGCCGGAGCCAAAGAGCATCTTGCCTCCGTGGGCGGCCACGGCATCGGCCTCGGGGTTCCAAAGGTTCTCATGCTCCTTCCCCTTGACCACAATGTCCGGCTTCAACCGGGCAACAAACTCTCCGGTGGGCGCATCCATGATGCAGGCATAATCCACCAGGGAAATGGCCCGTACCCCCTCCAACCGGGTCTCCTGATCCAAAAGCGCATCGCCGCCGTCGTCGGGATTGACCCCCACCACCAGAAAGTCCCCGCATTCCGCTGCGAAACGCAGGAGGCGGAGATGGCCGGGATGGATCACATTGAAATACCCCGAAACAAAGACCGTCCGTCCCGTTTCCGGTGCCAGCTTTGAAATTTCATTGATCATGCCGTCCATGGGCCTCCTGGTTTAGTCTATTTTTTCAATGCCCGACCGGGCCTATACCGCCAATCGTTCAAGGATCCGGTCACACACGGCGTCCGGGGTCAAGCCGATCATTTCCCGGGCATATTCGGCAGTGCCGCTGCCATGGATGAATTCGTCGGGAATCCCGAAACGAAGGATATTAAAATGGGGGGCAACCCCATCGGCCGCCCATTCCGTCACCGCCGATCCCAGCCCCCCCATCAAAGAATGTTCCTCCAGGGTGCAGACCAGGGGGCAGGTGGAGAAAACATCCCCTAAAAGTCTTGTATCCAGGGGCTTCACCGTGTGCATGTTCACCACGGTGGAACGGATGCCCCGGACGGCAAGGCGCTGGGCCACCTCTACAACCAGGGGCATGACGGTACCACAGCCCACCAGGCAGAGATCCCTGCCCTCCTCCAGAACCATGCCCCGCCCAATGGAAAACCGGGGAGGATGGGAATGGAGCCGGGGTTCGTTCTTTTTCCCCAGCCGTAAATAAACCGGACGCCCCAGTTCCAGGGCCGCGGCCAGGGCAGCCTCCACCTCAAGGGCATCGCAGGGACAGACAATGTGCATGTTGGGAAGGGTCCTCAGGATCCCCACATCCTCAAAGGCGTGGTGGGTGGCCCCCAGTCCGGCATAGGAAAGGCCGGCCCCCACCCCGACCACCACCACGGGCAGATCGGGGTAACACAGATCAATCTTGATCTGCTCAAAACAACGGCTGGTGTTAAAGGGGGCAATGGTATAGGTCACGGGGCGATGCCCCTCCAGGGCCATGCCGGCGGCCATGGTGGTCATATTGGCCTCGGCCACCCCGCAATTGTAAAACCGGTCCGGATACTTGTCCTTATACGGATCAAAGAGCCGGTTCCCAATGTCCCCGGAGAGGAGAACCAATTCGGGGATCCCACCGGCCAACCGCTCCACCTCCCGTGCAAAGGCATTTCTCATGGGATATCCTTTCCCGGAGCCATTTCAATGAGGCAACGGCCGTCGGCTTCTCCACTTTCCATGGCCGCCAGGGCTTGGTTGATATCCTCCAGGGGAAAACGGTGGGTAATCAAGCCATCCAATTTGAGTTTTCCAATTTCGTAAAGGCGGACATACCGGGGAATGTCCACATGGGGCCGGGTCTCCCCCCCATGGGAACCGGTAATTTCCTTGCCGAAATGAAGGGCCAGGGAATGGATGGAAATATTATCCCCCCTTTTCGGCACCCCCACCAGGATCACCCGCCCCTGGGGAGCGGTGGCCTGGTAGGCAAAATTAATCATCTCCGTATTCCCGGTGTTGTCGATGATCACATCGGCACCGCCCGCGCCGGTGGCCACCCGGATCTTTTTTGAAAAATCCGGGGTTTCCCGGGTGTTGATCACATGGGTGGCCCCGAACCGCCGGGCCATTTCCAGGCGGTTGTTAAACCGGTCCAGGGCCACGATGGGATAGGCCGAAGCCATGGCCGCACCCTGGATGATATTAAGCCCCACACCACCGGCCCCCAGGATCACCACCGATTCCCCGATCTTTATCTTTGCATTGTTGTTCACCACCCCCAGCCCCGTGGTCACTGCGCAACCCATGAGGGGAGCCACATCCATGGGCAAGGTTTCCGGGATGGGGGTCAACCGATTTTCCGACACCACGGCATGGCTGTTGAATGTGGTGACAAAACCGGCATTGAGCTTTTTCCCCCGCCAACGATACATGGGACAGGGGGCATCCATGCCCGGGCCCTTCTGCCAGTGGAGAACCACCCGGTCCCCCGGCTTCACATGGACCACCCCGGGACCGGTTTCAAGGACCTCACCGGAGCCTTCATGTCCCAAAAGGTGGGGCAGGTAGGCATCCGGTCCCTTGCGCCCCTGGATCTCCCCCAGCTGGGATCCGCAAATCCCGCTGTAATGGACCCGCACCCGGACCTGCCCCGGGGCCAGCTGCCGGGGCAATTCCACTTCATCCACCACCAGGGGCGCGTTGAGGCGTTCAAGTATGGCCGCTTTCATGGTCAAGGATTCCACATTTCCCCCTATTCAAAAAAAATAAAAGAATGGTCACCGGTATAGCCGCAGCGCTCAAACCACCACTGCCACTCCTCCGGGGTGCAGAACATTTCACAGGTCACCTGCCAATAGAGCAGATTCACCTTTTCCACCTCACTGCGATAGGATTCCACACAAAGATATTTTCGGCCCCGGCCCACCCGCTGGATTTCCCTGAGGGCCCCATCCAACTCATGGCAATAGAGGTTGTGCAGGGTATTAATGGAAATCACCAGGTCAAAGGCATCATCCCCAAAGGGAAGGCGTTCGGCATGGCCCACCTGGAGCTGATCCTTGATTTCATCCTTGGCATGGGTGACGGCATAGTCTGAAATATCAATGCCGTGGACCTCCACCCCGGGAAGCACCCGGGTGAAGTCGTAGAGCAAAAAGCCCTTGCCGCAGCCCACATCCAGAATCCGATCCCCGGCTTTCAACCCATAATGGTCCACCATGGCCCGGGCCACCTTTTCCCAGCGCCCGTCATAGTGATACCCCCCGTAACAGATCCTGCGATCTCCATCCCAATAATCATAATCCCATTGCCGGGCCTTGACCGCCGCCTCGGCCTTGGGATAATCATTGACCCGTTGGAGATAATCCCGCCGGGTACTTTTGTGAACATTTGAAATAAAATCCACATATGCCATGGTTCAACTCCTTATCCATTTAATAATAAGCCCGCCTTTACCCACCGTTGAAATATTCCAATATGTCCCCCCAACTGCACAGCCGCTGCCAATGGCCGGCAACGCTCCCCAACGCATCCCGGGGATCAAAGAGGATGGTATTCACAATTTTGGAAAATCCACCCAGGGCCAGGAATTCGGGCAAATCGTCAATGAAGTGGGTGCAGCCCAGGGATCGGATCCGGGCCTGTTTTTCATCCTGGCTGTCCTCAAAAAACAGGGGAAGATCAATGGCCCGGTTTTCCAGCCAGTTCCGGGCCGCCGCCCGCAGATCGTAGGGCTCCCCCACATAGGGATAACGGGTCTTGTGGCTGATGATGGAACAGGGAATCCCGCGGCCCCGGCAATGGGCCAGAAAATCCATGACCCCGGGGTAGAGGCATGCCCGCTCCAGGGCCGTGCCGTAAACAATGCCCTGGAGGCGGGTCCATTCCGCCTCCCGGTTCCGGCCCCGCAGGTATGCCCTCACATCCTGTTTTCCCGGTCCCAGGGTTTCCGGCACCAGGCCGAGATCCAGCCCCACGGACTTGAAAACCCCGTCATAGCAAATCAATGTATTGTCAAAATCGAT
>JAKSBM010000259.1 GCA_022361135.1 Desulfobacterales bacterium
CATCAAATCGGCCCTGGCCCGGTATAATCTAATCTAAACCGGTAAAACGGACCCGGCCAGGCCTCCTGCGTGGCCGGGTTATACCGCCTCTGCCCCCTCCAATTCAGGACGTGGGATTTCATTTTCCGCCATCACCGACTTGAGTTCCGACAGGGGCATGGGCTTGTAGAAAAGGTAGCCCTGGATGTAGCGGCAGCCGTTCTCTTTAAGAAAATTCAATTGTTCCAGATTCTCCACCCCCTCGGCCACCACCTGGAGGTCCAGACTGTGGGCCATTTTCAGCGTGGCCCTTGAGATGGCGCTGTCATCGGCCTTCAATGGAAGGTCCTTAATAAAAGACCGGTCGATCTTCAACTCCTGGATGGGAAATTTATTCAAATATCCCAGGGAGGAATACCCGGTGCCGAAATCATCCAATGAGAGTTGGATCCCCATGCGTTTGAACTCTTCCATGATCCGAATCCCTCCCTCCACATCGGCCATGGGGATGCTTTCCGTGATCTCAAAGCAAAGCCTGGATTTATCAAACCCGGTCAAGGCCAGCAGGCTTTTGATCTTTTCAAAGAGACGGGCGTCCTTGAACTGCTTGGAGGAAAGATTGATGGCAAGGGAAATATCCCCGTATCCCATATCATGGAGCTGCTTGATTTCCAGCATGGCCCGCTGCATCACCCATTCCCCCAAGGGCAGGATGCTGTTGTTTTCCTCGGCAATGGGAATAAACTCCCCGGGGCTGACCAGGTTACCGTCGTACTCCCAGCGCAACAGGGCCTCCACTCCGGTGATCCGATTTTCCAGAACATCCACCTTGGGCTGATAGTGGAGGGAAAAGGAGACAAAATCGGTGATGCTCCGCCGCAGTTCATTTTCCAATTGTGTTTTACGTATGAGCCGGTCCCCCAGGGTCTGCTGGAAGAGGCAATACTTGCGCTTCCCATCCCGCTTGGCCTCCCCCAGGGCCATGTCGGCATTCTTTTCCAGGGTGACCAATTCCACCCCGTCATCGGGGTAAATGGAAATGCCGATGCTCACCGAGGTGAAGACCTCTGTTTCCTCAACCATCACCGGGGTTTTAAACAGGGTAATCACCCGCCGGGCAAAGGCTTCCACGGCATGGGAATCCACAATATCGTTGAGCACAATGACAAACTCATCCCCCCCGTACCGGGCAAAGGTATCGCTCTTCCGACATATGCCGCCGATGCGGTCCTTGACCGCACAGAGGAAGGCGTCTCCAAATGGATGGCCAAAGGTATCGTTGATCTCCATGAAATTGTCCATGTCCATGAATAAAAATCCCACCCGCCGCTTCTTCCGCTTGGCCGTCATCAGAGCCACCTGGGCCCGGTCATAGAACAATTTCCGATTGGGCAGCCGGGTTAAGGGATCATGGAAGGAGAGGAACTTCACCTGTTCTTCCTTGAGCTTTTTCTCGGAGATGTCGTGGAAGATATAAACCCGGGAACTGGGCTGTCCCCCGGGATCGGGCACCAATGAGATGGAAAGCCATTCCGGAAAGGCCGAACCATCCATGCGTCGGTTCCAGATCTCTCCGCACCAATATCCCTCCGATGCCACCTGGCTGTCCATGGCCAGGTAAAATTCGGGATCGTGGCGCTGGGAACGGAGCATTCGGATATTCATACCCAGGGCATCGGCCCGGGAATAGCCCGTGATTTCGCAGAAGGCCGGGTTCACCCGGCGGATCTGGCCCTTGAGATCGGTGACGGCAATGCCCTCCACGGTGTTATCGAAGATCCGCTGGGATAGGAGCAATTGGGCCTCGATCTGCTTTTGCTGGGAGACATCCCGGTCCATGCCCCGGAATCCCACACACCGACCCTGGGAATCCACCAGGGAAATCCCCGAGCTTTCCAGGATCTTCACCTCCCCATTCCGATGGGTTAATTGGACCTCCACACGGTTGTAGCCCTGGTACATCAACTCCCTATGGCCGGCCTTCCAAGCGCTTCCCTTCCCGGCGGGAACCAGATCAAACAAGGATTTCCCCAATAGTTCATTGGGCTCATACCCCAGGATATCCTCCACCTTGGCCCCCACATAGGTATAGGTAAAATCCGGCCCCATTTCCCAAACCCAATCCGATGAGGTCTCCACCAAACTTTGGAACCGTTCCCGGCCGGCCCGGATGTCCCCCTGGGCCCGTTCCAGGGCATCCACCTTTTCTTCCAGGGAGGCGGCCTTTTCCCGGATGGCATCCACCATGGCATTAAAGGCCCGGCCCAAAAGACCGAATTCTCCACGGTCTTCCGTGGGCAGCTGGATGTCGAAATCCCCCTGGGTCACCTGCTCCGAAGCCCGCCGCAATTGCCCCACGGGCTGGAAAACCCGTCGAACAAAAAGGGAACTGAACCAAAACAGCCCCCCGGCCAAGGCGAGACCGACCCCGGCCACCAGGGGATAGATCCAGTCCAGGGGGGCCAAAGCTTCGCTCAAGTCCACCTCGGCCAACATCCCCCAGTTTTCCCCCATGACCGTCACCGGTCCATAGGCCGACAAAACCGATACCCCCCGGTAATCCTCGGCAACCATGGTTCCGGTCTCCCCCCCCAAGGCTTGGGCCACGGGCCGGGTCCTGATTATCCCCCCCTCGGACGCGCCCAGGGAGGCGGCCACGGAATGGGAAACCGGCTCCAAAAAGGAATCGGTGCGGAGGGAACCGTCCGGCCCCACCATATATAAATCCATGGTCCGTTTGAACCGTTCCTGGTCGTTGAGAAGCTGATTGATCCCATGGGCGGGTAATTCCAGGGCCATGACACAATCCCGCCCCCCGGCATCGGTGAAGGGGCAGCCCAGATAGGCGGCAATCCGCCCCCGTTCCAATGAAAAATCCTCAAAAACGGGTTGTCCTTCATCCATTACCCGGCGGTGCATCCGCCCCAGGCCCGATGCATTGGTTTCCACCCGGGCCCGGGGGCCGGCCACACTTAACGCGTAAAGCATCTGCCCCGAGGCATCCATGAGATAGAGGCCGTCATATCCATATGCCGTGACGAATTCGCATAGGAAGCGCAGGGGGGGCTGGGAAGGAAGGGGGGCGCATGGGGCATGGGAAGAGGTCAACCGGGCGATTTCGGTTCGTCCGACCACTGCGGCCACCATGTCCAAATCCCGAAACCGATCCCGGATATAGGTATCCACCTGGGCGGACTTAATGTCCCTGTAATTTTCCAATTGATTAAGGATTTGTGAGGTGAGGATATTACGGGAGGCCATCACGGAAAACACAGCCACACAGATGATGGGAACCAAGCCAATGACCAGGAAAGCAGCCATGAATTTCGTACGAATGGAAAGAGAAGACATTGGGATAAAATCCTTTCGCTTCAGCGATCACAGCAACATAATTTAGAACATCAAATACGATATGGAATATTTTCTCTGCGTCCCATGTAAGGCTGAATCATAGCGACTGCCCCCATTCAAGTCAAGGAATTCCCTGAGATATTTCGCTACGATTTCACGGATTTTATTGAATCATTACCCAACGATGGGATCCGCCCTGGAATGAATGGCCACTTCACAGGATAACCCCGGTGAATAAAAGGGATGGACGCCACGGTGGTCAGACCATGGGACATCGCCGATGAATTCGTAATCTCCGGAAAAATTGATCCGATCTACCATTTTCCAATTCCCCATGGCCGCCCCTGGGCCGTTTTTTTCAGAGGGGGGAATGGAATTGCGGTTTGCCATTGATGGGCATTCGTCCTATACTTCCCTCTGTAGTCGAACCTTAATCCATCATTCAGGAGCGACATCATGCAGAGTGAAAAAGCATTTCAAGATCTTTACCCCGATGAATTCAGTCACTGCTACGGTTGCGGCCGCTTGAACCCCCACGGACACCGGATCAAAAGCCATTGGGACGGCGACGAAAGCGTGGCATTTTTCACCCCGGAACCCCACCACATGGCTGTTCCCGGATTTGTTTACGGCGGCCTCATCGCCTCCCTCATCGACTGCCATTGCGTGGGCACGGCTGCCGCAGCCGTATCCCGGCAGAATCCCCAGGAAGCCGTGGAAGACCTCCGGTTTGTCACCGCATCCCTCAAGGTCAACTACCTGGCTCCCACCCCCCTGGGGCCCCCCCTTGAAATCCGGGGCATCATCCAGGAGGTGGGAGAGCGGCGGGTGACGGTTGAGGCCAAACTCCTGGCCGA